>NZ_CALJXO010000215.1:0-2763 GCF_937988555.1 uncultured Boseongicola sp.
AAACGGCCGTCGCTCATTTTCTGAAGGACCTGATCGGTGGTCTCGTTTCCGATGGCGCTGACCAGCTCGCGGGTCATCATGTCGTCAACCGTTTCCGACAGGCAGCTTGGACCACGACGGCCAAGTTCGCGGACAATGTCACGTTCCGAGATAATGCCTTCGGCTCTTTCACCATCTGAAGAAACCACAATTGCGCCGATCCTCTTCTCGGAGAGTAATCGCGCGGTGTCCTGAATTGTGGTGTTGGACGGGATAGTAACAACGTCACCTCCGCCTTTCATTGCAAGTATTTGGCTTACCAGCATTTTTTCCTCCCGGGCTTCACACCGCTGTGAGCAGCGTCACACCGGCGCTGCCCCCTGTCAAGTCTGGCGCGCATCCGAAACAGGGACCTTCCCTGCAAAAGTCCGGAATTTTTCAGGATCATGTGTGCTTTCCCTCTGTTTCGCCTGCGCTGAGGAGTTTAGGTTGCCTCAAAATCAAAAGGGGAGAAGTTTCTTGCAAGAGCTTACACATTTTATCGACGGCGCACATGTTGCGGGCGGCTCGGGTCGGTTTGCGGACGTCTTTAACCCCGCGACAGGTGAAGTTCAGGCGAAGGTGCCTTTGGCTTCTACCGCCGAAGTTGACGCGGCTATCGCACGGGCGGCAGTGGCTCAAGTTGCCTGGGGAGCGACGAACCCTCAGCGGCGCGCTCGGGTGATGATGGACTTTGTACGGCTCATAAACCGCGACATGGAAAAACTGGCCGAAGCACTAAGCCGCGAGCATGGCAAGACTATTCCCGATGCGAAGGGCGATGTGCAGCGCGGACTTGAAGTGATCGAGTTCTGCATTGGTGCACCACACCTTCTTAAGGGGGAGTTTACCGACAGCGCGGGTCCTGGCATCGATATGTATTCGATGAAGCAGGCTTTAGGTGTTGTCGCAGGGATTACGCCGTTTAACTTCCCGGCAATGATCCCGCTTTGGAAAATGGGCCCGGCGCTTTCCTGCGGGAATGCCTTCATCCTAAAGCCATCCGAACGTGATCCTTCGGTATGTTTGATGCTGGCGGAGTTGATGACAGAAGCCGGGCTCCCCGATGGCGTGTTGCAGGTCATCAACGGCGACAAAGAAGCGGTCGATGCGATCCTAGACAACGAGACGGTTCAGGCCGTTGGCTTTGTCGGCTCCACCCCGATTGCGCAATACATCTATGCCAAAGGCTGCGCAAACGGCAAACGGGTACAGTGTTTTGGCGGTGCGAAGAACCACATGATCATCATGCCAGACGCGGACATGGATCAGGCAGCGGATGCTTTGGTTGGCGCCGGGTACGGCGCTGCGGGCGAACGCTGCATGGCAATCTCGGTAGCCGTGCCAGTGGGCGACGAAACAGCGGATCGTTTGATCGAAAAACTGGTTCCACGTATCGAAAAGCTGAAGGTTGGCCCTTATACGGCAGGCAATGACGTGGACTACGGGCCGGTTGTGACAGCCGCCGCGAAGGCGAATATTCAGCGACTGGTCGAAACCGGAATTGATCAGGGTGCCGAACTGGTGGTCGATGGCCGCAACTTCAAACTGCAGGGGTATGAGGACGGATTTTTTGTTGGTCCTCATTTGTTTGACCGGGTCACGAAGGACATGGATATTTACAAGAAAGAGATATTTGGCCCCGTGCTGTCTACGGTGCGCGCGCAGTCTTACGAAGAGGCGATCGGCCTTGCGATGGACCACGAGTATGGAAACGGCACTGCGATCTTTACCCGCGATGGCGACACCGCACGCGACTTTGCGAGCCGGATCAATATCGGCATGGTCGGTATTAATGTGCCGATCCCTGTGCCTTTGGCGTATCACTCGTTTGGGGGCTGGAAGAAGTCGGGCTTTGGCGATCTGAATCAGCACGGCACTGATGCGTTCAAATTCTATACCCGCACAAAAACGGTGACGGCGCGCTGGCCTTCCGGGATCAAGGAGGGCGGCGAGTTCAACTTTAAACAGATGGACTAAAGCGCGGCGTTTTTTTGAAGGCTCATGAAAGCGGACCTGTCGGGTCCGCTTTTTTGGTTAACAAAGCTTTCCTGTGACTTGCGCTCGGAAAACTAGCTTTTCAGCAAAGCAGCGCCCTATCTTTTCGATTTTCACATATTATTCGAATTACCGAATGTCGGTGTGACGTCGGCATAACGTCGATATCGCGTCGGCGCAGACGTTCGCCACCGCCACGGTTTGTTAACCTATCTGGCGCGCAGACTGCGGCGGACTGGCGAATATCGGATTACCAGACGGCGCGGTGACGCAAAAAAGGGCGACCCCGAAAAGCCGCCCCATATAGCGTATCGCTTAGATATACGACTTGCGACGACACGCTGCCGCAAGGCTTTCAAGCTCCGAAAGCATAAGACAGCCCGGCGCAGGACATGGGACCTGTGGCACGTCATGGGTCGCGCGCACCGTGATGGAGGGAAGCTAGAAGCCGACGTCCACAAAGGTCGAACAGCAGTTGGCGTTTTCGGAGACGAATTTGCATTCACAGACGTCTCCGAATTCGAGCGTGCGCGCGCCAACCACAAAACTGTTGGCTGGACCAACTGGCAGCACAAAGCCACAGTACGCGTTGCCCTGAAAGGCCTCGTCGGTAACACATCATAGTCTGCAAAAGACCCATTGCTGGCGCTTCCGTCATAGCAGCGGTCGCCATCCGACGTCACCCAGCGTTCAGACCAGCCAATGACGGCGTCAATCAATTCGACAACAATACTCTGGCCAAAAGCA
>NZ_CALJXO010000216.1:0-15970 GCF_937988555.1 uncultured Boseongicola sp.
CATCGTTGGAAACCGAAGTCACTGCCTGGTTCCAAAACCGAAACAACGCACAGACAAAAACCAAATGGCACTTCACTACTGAGGATGCCAGAACAAAGCTCCTGCACCTATACCCGCAAATTGACTGAATCACGGGACTAGGGCGCAAATCGCGCGCTCAACCACAGACCCACTATCCAAGCGGTTTCGACCCCGGTATCCTAAACCATCACTTGTTGAAAGTTGCTCCATATGCCCCACCAAACGTCCCGCAAAACGACCCACGACGCCGAAGAAGATGTTCGCAATCAGGACATCCAGATTTACGTAAACGGCACCCTGAAACACCGCTCGGAAGCGATGGTGTCCGTCTACGACAGCGGCTTCATGCTAGGGGATGGAATGTGGGAAGGCCTGCGGCTTTACAACGGCACATGGGCTTTTTTCGACGAGCACATGGATCGCCTTTTTGACTCTTGCAAAGCCGTCTCTCTCGACATCGGAATGACGCGCGCAGACATCCACGACGCGCTTCAGATGACGGCGAAAGCCAACATCATGACCTCGAACGCGCATTGCCGCCTGATGGTCACACGCGGTGTCAAGGTGAAGCCCTTCCAACACCCGTCGCTGAGCCGCACAGGCCCGACCGTCGTCATCATCATCGAACACTCCAAACCGGCGGAAACGGTACAAGCCAAAGGCATCCGCCTTGCGACAGTCCCGCAGGTGCGCGGACTGCCGATGAGTCAGGATGCCAAATACAACAGCCATTCGAAACTGAATTGCGTCATCGCCTGCCTTCAGGCCGAACAAGCGGGCGCCGACGAAGGCCTCATGCTTGACCCGCATGGCTTTGTGAACACCACCAACGCCTGCAACTTTTTCATCGTCCGCAAAGGGGCTGTTTGGACTTCGACCGGGGACTACTGCATGAACGGAGTGACGCGTCAAAAGGTCATCGACCTGTGTTACATCAATGATATTCCTGTTTTTGAACGGAACTTCTCGCTTGTGGATGCCTACGGCGCGGACGAGGCCTTCCTTACAGGCACCTTCGGCGCACAAACCCCGGTTGCGGAAATTGACGGAAAACCCATCGGCGAAAACGGAGGCCGTGGCCCCGTCCTTGACCGCATCCGCGCGCTTTACAAAGAGATGATCGCGAAGGCTACGACGTAATCCAGCCCGGCAATTTGGCCGAAACCCGCCCTGTCACAGCTGCCTCAGCGCATGCCTGAAGGCCTCCAAACCGCACTTTGCGGCCCGAAAGACCGAAGGCGTAATGCGCATATTTGCCAGAATTCGTCATCAGGACTTTCGTGTTCGCCGGAAACAGCGGCTCAGTGATCGAGCACCAGCAAATGTCAGGCAAAAACTGCACGCCTTGATTTTCCAGACCGTCGACGATACCCGCATCGCGGGCCGCCGCAAGAACCTCTCGTCCGATGGTTACGATAGCATCAACACCCTCCAAAATCGCGCGACCCTTAAGCAGATCGGCCAACGCGCGTACCTCGGAAAGGGACGCGTGCGGAGACCCGATTGCCACTAACTCCACCGCCTCTTCGCCCGCGTTCAATTCCCGCCAAGCATTCCCGAAATCTACCGCGCCCAGCCTCACTACGTCTGCATCTGGCGCGGGCGAAATTGCCCCCTCCGGTGTAACGCCCCGAATATGCAACATCGGCGCGCCCGCGGTCGTGCCAAAAGCCGCACAAAGCGCCTTCAAGTCGTCCTCGCTGGGCCGGGTGTCTTCCAAACCAACCAAAAGCGGCACCCGGCCCGCAGACGCTTTCCCCGTCAACCACCCAAGCAAAGGCCAGAACGCATCATCCACATCGTCTGGCACCGAAACTTCAACAATACGCCGCGGCATCCTCCCCGAATTCGTGTAGACGCCCGAAACCGCTGCCCGCCCGGTCAACGCGATACATAAATCAAGGTAGTCTGGATGCTTGGGCGTGCGCGCACCCAGCACCGAATTTGCATAGATCACCGCATTGGATTCAGACCAACCCACGCACTCGCCGCGCCGGGGGCGATCCTCAAGCAGATAAGGCGCGCACGTAAACGTCGGACGCGCCCCCATCTGCACATAGGCATCTGCCAACCGACTGGCACGATTTCCAAAATCCTCTGCCACGCCTTGTGAAATCCAGTTCTCGCGATCCACCGAGATCGCATTGATCGTTGTCGGGATCGCCACTTTCGCGCCCATCTGTGCCATCTTCTCGGCGAAGATCAGGTTGGCCGAATGCGCCAGAATACAGCCATCAATATGCCCGCGCGTGACGTCCATCAAAGCCGAAGCCCCTTGTGCGACGCCCATGAGACAGACAATCTCCATCGCCGTCTTTGCCGCCGCCCCCGACACCCCGTCCAGTACAGCGCGATCCGCGCCCGTAAGCGCCAGCCGCTCGACGTCGGCCCGTTCAAGTGCCAAGTGCAATCCATCCCCGTTCAACCGCCCGGCGACAAGTCCAGCCCGCCGGCTGCGCGCAAGCGCCGCGTAGGCATCAGATTGAAGCCGCAAAACTGTTATGGGCCGCGCGAATATTCGCTCTGACACCAATGCCCCAAGCGTCAGCACTTCCTCATCATCCGAGAAAACCAAAGCCGCCGGGGCAAGACCGTTCAACGCTAACTCAAGCAAAACTCCGCTGCCACTGCACGACCCGCGCGAGGTCGGCATCATCAGAACATTGCCGGTCACACAGGCCCCATGCTGCGGATGATGCGCGTCAATGATGATACCTGTTTCGGGATCAACGCCGCCCCAAAAGCTCAAACCCTCGGTGCAAACCAGAACCGCGCCTTCCGCGTCCCCGCCAGCCAAAAGAATCGCCGCTTCAGCCACGGAAATTAGCGCAATCCATAACGCGCAACGTGCTCGGCCAACGCCGTCACCGCCCGCGATTGCGCACCGGCAATCGCGCGGTATCCGCCAGCCACCAGATAGGGCACAGAGATTGAAAACCCCAGTGCGCGCTCAGGCTGTTCTTCATCTTCGGGCGCAACAAAATATTGCCCCGTCGCGATAAACGTCCCATTGGCCCGCGCCACAAAGATATTGACCCGGATATCCACCGTCGCTTCCGGAGCGCTTCTGAACGGCCAGGGATCCGGCGCTACACGCGCCTGCGTTATCGTCCTTAATGCCTGTGAAAGCCCAAGCGTCACGGCCCGCACCTGATCATCAGCCCAAAGCGTGTCGGGGCTTTCCACAAGCCTTCCATCCTCCGTTTCCGTCACTAAAAACTCGGCCGCAGCATAGCTCGGCAAAGAAACCTCGCGTACCGATACGGACGTGTACCGAATACCGATCCGTTCCGCAGGGACCGCCGCCTGCCCCAAAAAGCGTGTGGCTTCTCCACCTGAACTACAGGCTGCAAGTGCCAACGAAAAAGCGATAATAAAAGGCAAACGTCCGAGGTTCATGTCAACGTCCTATAATAACTGAGTTCGGGCGGCGCTCCAGCGCACGGCTCAGGCTTTCAAAGGCCTTCGCCGCATTTCTGATGTCGCGCAAAGAGGCACGCGCCTCGCGGCTCAACTCGGAATTCTGATCCACACCCGACAGCGTGTTTTCAGCCCGCTCCACCAAAGTCTCGATGCGCACGGCAAGGGACGGCAATCCCGCAACGGCCGTCTCTATTGCCGCCGCCGCCGTTTCCGCCGACGCCAATGTCTGATTCAGATTGCGAACCGCACCGCCTTCACGCAACTCCAAAATCGCTGCCTCGACCTCGGCCAACGCCGTGGCTAACGCCCCTGGCAAAGCCTGTGTGTCTTTTGACGCAAACAGCATTTCCGCCGAGGCCAGCGTCTCGTTAACCTGTGCAATCATTGTCTCAACCGGCAATGACGCCACACGATCTGACAGCGCGGTCAGGGATGTCAGCAACTCCGGCACGCCCGCCACGCTTATCTCAATCCCTGTCGCAGCCGCCGTCGCCGAATCGACCGCGCCCTGCAATCGCGCCACCAAATCGGCTTCGCTCAAACTTGCCGTAACGATCCGCATGTCGGCGGCTGCCAACTGCAATTCTCCGACCAGCGCCGACACCTCTGCCGGCAAAGTCTGCAATTCCTGCGAGCCCACCAAGCCGCGCACATCGCCGATCAACCCACGCACATCGCCCGGCACCTGTCGCACATCTTCTCCGCCCACAAGCGTCTCGGCCGCATCCAGAAACCCGATAGCGCTCACTAGCAATTCCTCGATGGGCAGCGCGTTTATCCGCTGAAACACGCCTTCAGCGGTCGCCGTCATATCCGATATCTCGCTCTGTGCGCTGGGCAAAATCGGATAGGGTTCCGCCGATAGGTCCATCAGCTCAATCGGCGCATCCGGCACCTCAATCATTTCAACCTTCAGCCCGCCGGTCAAAATTGTGGCCGTCACAAGCCGCGCACGCAGCCCCGCATCCACGCGCTGTTCAAAGTAGTCCAAAGGGTCATCAAACTCCGCGACATCCAGCGACAACCGCGAGGGAAGAAGCGCCAAAGTTGCCAGCAATCGAACCGCGTCGTCGCCAAAACGATCCTCGTCCACGATCCCGCGGATGCTGGACACTTCGCCGATCCGAACGCCCTCCAACTCGACCGGAGCCCCGACTGCCAAACCGCTAAAGTTTTCGCGAAAGACGACCGTCAGATTTAATTTTGTGCCCTCGCTTGTATCGAAAAGGCTCGCCCGTGCGCGCCCCTCATCGGCAAATAGTCCAAATGCCGCACCGTCCAGGGCAGGTCGTCCACCCGAGACAATTGTCTCAAACGCCACGCCGCCGCCGATCAGGGACGCAAGGGATGTGAAGTCCAACTCCGCCCCGCCCGTACCAATGGAAAAGGTAAACCCCGACGTGTCCCAAAACCGTGTCGCTGTCGTGATGATCTTACCGTAGGGCTCGAAAACAATGGCGTTGGCTTGTGCGTTCACGCCGTCGTCAGACAGCCCCGGCTTGCCAATGCGACCAACTTCTATGCCCTTGTAAAGGATTGGCGCGCCCTCGCTTAGTGCCGCACCCGGACTGGCATTGAGCATAATCCTCAAGCCTGCCTGACCGCCCGCCGCCAAGGGGGGGTCGCCCAGCGCCTCATGGCGCACCACAAGGCCATCCGGCTCGCCGTCCCAAGCTCCTTCGATGTAGACGCCGCTTAAAACCGTATCGAGCCCCGTCACACCACGCGCCGTCACTTCAGGCCGGATGATCCAGAATTGCGCATCCGCATCGACAAAAGACGCGATGTCTTTGTCCAGCCGCACTGTCGCCAGCACGCGATCCAGATTGTCCGAAAACGCCACATCTTCGACAAGGCCAACGTCGACGTCACGATATCGCAAAACCGTCTCTCCGGGTGACATACCGGCCGCGCTTTGGAACGAAATTTCGATCACCGGTCCGCGATCCGAATAAGACTGCCATGCCACGCCCAGCGCCACCAAAAGCGCGGCCATCGGCACCAGCCACACCACGGACGCGCGCTCAAACAAAGACTGGCGCACCGACTGCACAGGGATCTCTGGAGGTTGGTCCGTCACTCGCGTCCCGCCTTATCAATTTCAATACCGTCCCAGATCATCCGCGGATCAAACGCCTGTGCCGACAACATGGTGAAGATCACCGACAGAGCAAACGCAAGACTGGCAGGCCCGGGCTGAATGGCCGCTACCGCGTTTAGCTGCACCAGTGAGGACAAAATAGCCACCACGAAGACGTCGATCATCGACCAGCGGCCAATGTATTCGACAATCTCGTAGGTGCCATGGCGCGCTTGCGGTGACGCGCGCGAAATGCGCCTTACACTCAAAGCAAGAAAAGCGATGCTAACAAATTTTCCGACCGGGATCACAACGCTCGCCACTAGGATAATCAAAGCAATCCCGTATGAGCCATGCGCCGCTAATTCCACGGCCCCGCCCACAATCGTCGAGCTTTCGGTATGCACCAAGGTGCGCGTTTCCAGCATTGGATAGATGTTGGCAGGCACATAGCAAATCAGACCGGCCAACCACCACGCCCAGACCCGTTGCAGGCTGCGGCGCGACCGCGAAACGACACGAGACCCACAGTTCGGACAGACATCCGTGCCCATTGGCCAAGCCCGCGCACAGGTACGGCAGCCAACCAAGCCCGCATCGCGGGCGGTCAGGACGGGGTCTGTGATGCCAACGCGTTCCATACTGACCAACTACACATGAACTTCTGCTGGATCACAATGAGCACCGTCAGAACGGCAAACATCCAAAACGCCGGCCCAAAGGTGACTTGTGCCAGCCCCGCAACCTTCACCAGCGATACCGCACAGCCAATGGCAAAGACTTCCGCCATCGCCCAGGGACGCATTTTCTGTGCCACCCGAAACGCCGCGCGCGCGCCCGGCAAGGCGGGTCGATCCAGCATGATCGGCGCCAATACATAAATTATGAGCCCCACTCGCAGCGCCGGGATCGCAAGGATCATGGCAATTGTCGCGACCACCAGAACCGTGAGGATACCGTTGGAAAAAGCATAGGCGATGTCCAAAACAGACGCCGCATTCGCCACTCCCCCCGCCTCGATCCGCAAAAACGGAAATACCGCCGCGCCGATGATCAAAATCATGGTCGCTATAGCCAGTGCGACGATCTGCAACGCCGCCTTCGCCCGTGGAGCCGCCAAAACCGTGTGACACCGCGCGCAAACTGCGACTTGCCCCCGCTCCGGCTGACGCACCTTATACAGAGCATCACACTCGGTGCAGACGATCAGTTCGCCCAGTTTTGAGGTGTCTATCATGTCGCTTTATACCGCAGCACCGACCGGTTCGCCAACGAGCGTGAGATCACGGCGCGATCACGCCTTTCTTCAGGATGATATTGCCGTAAAGGCGCGACTCGCCGGTCTGCACAGCGGCAAACGCCTTGCGCGCCAAATCGTAAAACGCAAACCTCTCCACCTTGGTAATCGGCGCGGGATGATCGGCAACACTGTCGATGATTCGCTGAAATTCGCCCACAACGGGTGGCAAGCCGTACGTGTCCTCGACCATCTGCATCACCAGCGCCGGGTCTGGAACGAAGGCATCCAGCGGCATCAACGTCAGCACAGCCTCAAGCGCGTCCGTCGCCGATATTCCATCCATCCAGTAGCATTGCAGCCCCATCGACTGGACCGGAAATTTGCGTCCCCCGGAACAATCCGTGTCACCATGCCCCATCGCCTGAAGCGTCCAAAGCAGATCGGGTGAAAGGATATTTGGTATATTGCGTAACATGCCGTTACTTTTGGGTTAATACTGTCAAAACACAATCTGAAACCGCGCCCCGGCGTCGCTTGGCTCAAGCGTAATCTCACCGCCATGCGCCAACAACAGCGACTGCACAATCGCCAGCCCCATGCCCGTGCCGCCTGCATCACGGCGGGTGGTAAAAAACGGCTCAAGGCACTTGTCGCGGTTGCCCGTCGAAATCCCCGGCCCATTATCCGAAACCGTCAGCGCAGCCCCCTCCGAAAACGCCCGTCCCTCAATCCAGACGCGGCCCGCACCGGACGCCACCGCGTTGTTCACAAGATGCGTCAGCACGATGCCAAGACCGGTCCTCGACAAAGGAAACGCCACATCGCCGCCCGTGACATCCACGATGATCTCAGCTTCGGGCAAAGGCACTGCCCGCAGTAGTGTCTCGCCATGATGCATCGGCGTGCGCGCCGCCGCGATCTCGCGCGCGGCCGCCAAAAGACGCTCAAGGCGAGCTTCGGCTTGGGAAATCGTAGACACCAGCCCGCGCGCCTCAGCCGACATATTTTCTTCCGACGCCAGCAACTCGGCCGCGCCCCGAATGGCGGTCAAAGGTGTTTTCAACTCATGCGTCACGTGGTCCGCATAAGATCGCACTGCCAACTCGCGCGCTTGCAAAACCTCGGCCATATCAAGCACCGCTTGCCCCAGATCGCCAATTTCAGGTGTTCCGTAGTGCTCCATCGGTTCGGCCACGCCGCCACCCCGGATCACTTCAGCGCGCTGCGCCAAGCCTTGCACTGGGCGTAAGATCAAACGCCACAACAGCCAGCCTAGCACCAAAGTCGCTCCGAACGCCCCGACCGCAACGGTCAAAAGCGCGCTCCCTGCACTTAATCCCGGAGCCAGAACGTCTACGACTACCAAGCCAAACACCGGCAACACCAGCACGGCCAACAACGATCCGCCTAGGACCAGCATCAAAGGCGGCCGCCACTTTACTCTCAGTTTGCGCCGCACGGGCCCATCCTCAATCCAACGCCATGCAGCGTATCAATCGCATCGTCCAACCCCGCATCGCCCAACTTCGTGCGCAAATTCCGCAAATGGCTATCAAGCGTGCGATCCGACACCATCATGCCGGGTCCCCAGATTGCATCTACTAACTTCGGTCGCGAAAACACCTGAGCGGGCCGCGCCATCAGCCGCGAAAGGATCGCTATTTCCGTCGCCGTCAATTGAACCGACACCCCGTCTACACGACAAACATGTGCCTCAGCCGACAGCGAAAGACGTCCACGTACCAAAGCCCGCGCCTTTGGCACAACAGCCTTCGTGCGCTTCAAAATAGCACGGACACGGGCCACAAGCTCTCGCGGAGAAAACGGCTTCGTCACATAGTCATCGCCGCCCATTTCAAGCCCGAGAATACGGTCAACCTCGTCATCGCGTGCCGTCAGAAACAGGATCGGAACCTCGGATTCCCGCCGGATTGCACGGCACAATTCAAGCCCGTCCATCTCCGGCATTCCAATATCCAGAATGGCAAGATCAGGCTCGCCCACCTGGGTCTCACGCAGGCCTTCAATGCCATCACGCGCCAAATTCACACGAAAACTCGCGCGCTCTAATGCAACCTTTAAAACATCCCGGATCTGAGGGTCATCATCGACCACCAAAATCGTTGCGTCATTCATTCAACACTTCTCCTCGCGCGGGCAGCTTATCTGCGGATGTGCCGAGGCGCGAGGGGATGTGTCACCCCGGCCACCCGCCTTACTCTTCACCAGACCTACCATCAGACTGGTGCAAGTGGTCGCGACGAAATGTGCAGAACTCGTGCAACGCATCCGGCGCTTAAGGCGCCACCAAAGCAAATCGCAAATCCAACGTCCGGCCCGCAGCCCCGCGTAAATAGCAGGCCGCACGTATCGCGCGCTGCATAAGACGCTCATTCTCAGCGGCCGCTTCGGCGTCGCACTGCGTGACAATCTCTGCTCTAAGCCGAAGATGCGCCGCATCAATCCAGTCCGGACCGCCCAACGCACGTCGCAACTCCAGATAGATGTCAAAGCCAAGCTGCTCCCAAGCAGCGGCCTCTTGATAGCTGCATGCCTCAAGCATAACTTGACACACCCTAAGCGTCGTTCCGATACATCCAAGTGGCTCTCGTGTGGTTTGAAGACATGCGACTATTCGGGCGCGCTTTGACGCGGCCTTCTCAGCAGTCACCTCAGAATGAACGCTTCCGAATTCTTCCAACGTCAGCGGCTCGGCCGTCGCGCCTGATGACAGGAAACAGGCCACGGCGGGAACAGCTAAGAATAAGGCGATTTTGCGCATGTTCAGACCTCCTGAGATCCGCTTAACATGCGCGCGCCCGCGCATCAAAAACAACAGCCCATGAGCGAGAACCTCGCGCCCCCTTTCCGACACCGCACGACCATCCTATAAGCCCCGCAAACCAAAACCCCAGAGGCCAGACATGCGCAGCGCCACCATCACGCGAAAAACCGCAGAAACCGATATCACCGTCGAGATTAACCTCGATGGCACCGGCTCTTACGACAACCAGACCGGCGTAGGCTTTTTCGACCACATGCTTGACCAACTTGCTCGCCACGCGGTGATTGACATGAAAATCCGCGCAAGCGGTGATCTGCACATCGACGACCACCACACAGTTGAAGATACCGGCATCGCGCTGGGTCAGGCTCTTGCGCAAGCAATGGACGACAAGCGCGGCATCCGTCGCTACGGAAGCTGCCTTTTGCCAATGGACGACGCTCTTGTGCGCGCAGCCCTTGATCTGTCGGCCCGACCCCACCTTGTGTGGAACGTCGCCCTTCCGACCGCGAAAATCGGCAGCTTTGACACTGAACTGGTGCGCGAGTTTTTTCAGGCGTTCGCGACCCATGGTGGCATCACGCTGCATGTGGACGCTCTGCACGGGTTGAACAGTCACCACATTGCTGAAGCCGCCTTCAAAGCGGTCGCGCGGTCGTTGCGCGATGCGCTCGAAGTTGATCCGCGCAAGGCGGACGATGTGCCTTCGACCAAAGGTGTGCTCTGAATTCGACGATGTCGCGAGGGGGCAACCCCTCGCGCTCACCGGAGTATTTTAACAAAGAAGAAAGACAAACAGGACATGCTGACCGTCCTTATCGACTATGCTGCCGGCAATCTTCATTCGGCCGAAAAAGCCTTTCAGCGCATGGCGCGCGAGGTTGATGCGGGCGATGTGCTTGTGTCGGATCGCGCCGAAGACATTGCGCGCGCAGATCGCATCGTCCTGCCTGGCGACGGCGCGTTCCCTGCTTGTATGTCCGAACTTAAAGGACAGACCGGGCTTTATGACGCATTGATTGAAGCTGTCGAGGTGCGGGCGCGGCCCTTTTTGGGGGTTTGCGTCGGCATGCAGTTGATGGCTAAGGCAGGCCATGAATACGAGGAGACAACCGGTCTTGGCTGGATCGACGGTGAAGTCGGTCGTATCGCGCCGTCTGATCCGACCCTAAAAGTGCCACACATGGGATGGAACGATCTGGTGATCGACACGCCCCATCCGGTGCTGGCTGGAATTGCCACAGGCGACCACGCCTATTTCGTTCATTCCTATCAGATGCAGGTGGCTGACCCAGACCAGCTTTTGGCCCATTGCGAATACGGTGGCGCAATCACCGCAATTGTCGGCACAGGCACCATGGTCGGCACGCAATTTCACCCCGAGAAAAGCCAGTCCGCAGGTCTGCGGCTGATTGCTAACTGGCTGACATGGGCCCCTTAGGTGCTGCGTTAACCATTTGCGCCTGCGAACGCATGCACCGACGTTACACCGACTTAGCACCGACATAGCGTTACCGCTTGTTTTCATCCACTTAGGGCTGAAACCTAAACAAGCGCTACTTGCGCGCTAACTAGTTCACGCGGGTCCAGGTCTGTCCACGGCAGATGCCAAATACACAGCCCTAAACTTCAAGGATCGGTCCTGAAAGCTCCATTTTCGAGCTGTAAACCTTGTCGCGATGCGGAGCCCAGATCTTGCCGCCGCTATAGGCGCCGCCTCCGTCCGCTTCCATATCCCAGATCATCTGCTTGCCGATATTGGCGCTTTCAATCTCGGCCCCTGATCCATCAAACGCCTTGCGGATAACCGCGCAAACATTTGTTTCACAGGCGCAAATCTCAACATGTCCAAAGTTCCCCTCATCGCCCGGTTGGATTTTGTGGGTGCCAAGAACGGCATCCTGAGCAAATGCCGGAACCGCGATTAAAATGGCGATCACAACCAAAGTGGCGCGAAGTCTCATGTGATGTCCTCCCTTGACTGCGGGGAGCCTGCCAAGGTGGCGAGGCGTCAGGCAGGTGTGACGTTCGGTCCCTTGCCTCTTGCCCCTTGCGTCAAGCCGGGGCATGACAGCGCCACCCTCAAAACGGAGCGCATGTCCGATGATCCTCTACCCCGCCATAGACCTCAAAGACGGCCAATGCGTCCGGCTTTTAAAAGGTGAAATGGACGCCGCAACGGTTTTTAGCGACAACCCCGCAGCGCAAGCCCGCGCCTTTCAGGACGCCGGAGCGCAGTGGGTGCACCTTGTTGATTTGAATGGCGCATTTGCCGGAGAACCCGTGAACGGGAACGCTGTCGAGGCGATCTTATCAGCGCTTGATGTTCCGGCGCAGCTTGGCGGCGGTATCCGCGATATGGCCACGATTGAAGCCTGGCTGGCCAAAGGGCTAGCACGCGTGATCCTTGGCACGGTCGCTGTCGAAGACCCCGACCTTGTACGGGATGCTGCAAAGGCCTTTCCGGGGCAGATTGCGGTTGGACTTGATGCACGCGAGGGGCGCGTTGCAACTCGGGGGTGGGCGGAAGAAACCGACATTCAAGTGACTGATCTCGCGCGTAAATTCGAAGACGCCGGAATCGCCGCGATCATCTACACCGACATAAACCGCGACGGCGCTATGGCTGGCCCCAACCTACCTGCGACCGAAGCCCTCGCCCGCGCCGTTGATGTTCCCATTATCGCCTCTGGTGGTGTCTCCTCGATGGCAGACTTGCGCGCATTGAAGGCTACTGGCGTGATCTCAGGCGCCATTTCGGGCCGTGCATTATACGATGGCGCAATTGATCTGGCGGAGGCTCTGACGATGCTGGATAACAAGTCTCCTCTGCGCTAAGACAGCCCCATGTTGAAAACACGGATCATCCCCTGCCTCGACGTGGCCGACGGCCGCGTTGTGAAAGGTGTGAACTTCGTTGACCTCATCGACGCGGGCGATCCGGTTGAAGCCGCAATCGCATACAATGAGGCCGGAGCGGACGAGCTTTGCTTTCTGGATATTCACGCAACTCACGAAAATCGTGGGACAATGTATGATCTTGCCACGCGCACGGCCGAAAAGTGCTTTATGCCACTGACCATCGGTGGCGGAGTGCGCACGGTGGACGATGTGCGCAACCTTCTGCTCGCCGGAGCCGACAAGGTCAGCTTCAACTCGGCGGCAGTTGCCGACCCAGGCGTCGTCTCACGCGCCGCTAATCGCTTTGGCAGCCAATGCATTGTGGTCGCCATCGATGCGAAAACCGTCGCGCCGGGACGTTGGGAAATCTTCACGCACGGAGGTCGCCGCGCCACTGGAATAGATGCTGTGGATTTTGCGCGAACCGTGGTCGCCAAGGGCGCAGGCGAAATTCTGTTAACGTCGATGGACCGCGACGGCACCCGCGCGGGCTTTAACCTACCGCTTACCCGTGCGATCTCGGACGCGGTGCCGGTGCCGGTCATTGCTTCGGGCGGTGTGGGCACTTTGGACCATCTTGTCGAAGGCGTCACCGAAGGCCGCGCCAGCGCTGTCCTTGCCGCCTCGATCTTTCACTTTGGCGACTACACCATTGGCGAGGCCAAAGCCCACATGGCCGCCGCCGGCATCCCCGTGAGGCTGACATGAGCGCAATCGAGAGACTGGCCGCAACCATCGAGACCCGCAAAGGTGCGGACCCTGCCTCTTCGTGGACCGCAAAACTCTTGTCGCAAGGCCCTGACAAAGCGGCAGAAAAGTTTGGGGAAGAAGCCGTCGAAGCCGTTATCGAAGCGGTCCGCGGTGACCGCGAACGTCTGACGGCCGAAGCCGCTGACGTACTGTATCACCTGCTTGTCATGCTGGCGGCACGCGATGTGTCACTGGCTGATGTTTTGGCCGAGCTTGAGCGCCGTGAAGGCACCTCCGGCATCGAGGAAAAAGCGTCTCGCCGCTGATCTCAGGCGCTGTTGGGATTGACCAAAAGGCGGCGGTGCTCGATCGCCGTGCAGCGATCTTCAATCACGGTCACACCCTGGCGTTCAGCCAACTCCCGTGCCTCGGTATTGCGGAGATCAAGTTGCATCCAGATGATTCGCAGGCCCTTCAGGGTCGCAACAGCCTCGGTCACCACCGGTAAAATAGCTGCGGAATTTCGAAATATATCAACGAGATGCACGTCCTCTTTGATGTCTGCCAAACGCCCTACCACGGTCTGACCAAACAGCATCTCGCCAACATACCAGGGATTCACCGGGATCACTCGATAGCCAACCGAAGCCAAATAATTGCCAACACTATGACTGGCGCGCGCGGGCTTCATCGACGCCCCGACAAGGGCGATGGTCCGCGTTTCCAGCAATGCGCGTGCGACGCGTTCGTCCGAAGGGATCATTATCTAAAACCATTGGCCAACTGAAAAAGACGCCCGGTGCCAAGGCACCGGGCGCCAGTCACGGAACGAGGGACAGTTAGTGAGCGCAGGTGTTCCGGACCCACGCCGCGTAATTCACATGGGGTCATGCGGCCCGGAAGGAAGTCGGCTTCCCGAAGTTGTGATCACCTTCCGCTGAGGCGTTTTAGCCTTCCAGCACGCGCGGCCAGTTCGCATCTGCCGACACAATATGGTCGTCACGTTTCAAGTTCCAAAGTGCCCACACCGACCGCGAGTAATCAAAATAGAGACGGACCTCATAGATCGTCCATACCGCCGGATCAGTCGACGCCGTATAGCTTTTCGACACCGCATAAGCGCAGTAGCCGGCGTATTTTGGCGCAAACGCTTCAGGATCCGCATCAAACATCTCCGTGTGGGCCGCACTTGCGAAATGGACCATCGCGCCGTCCCATTGCTAGGATAACCTGGGAACACCCCTAGCTGGCTTGCCTTCAGTGAAATAGGCCACGAGATCATAGCCGTTGATCGCGATATCACCTGTTGCGTTGACCAGTGGCTCAGCAGCGACCGCAGATTGCGACAGAAGGGCGGTCGCCGGCACTGCAGTTGCGGCGGCGATCAGAAGAAGCGGGTCTATTTAGCATTGCTAAGGTCCTTTACGGCGTTCTGTTTAAGCAAAGATGGAAAGTCGGTCGAACCGCCGAAAGTCATGTCGCGCCCATGTGACCGCGCCGCTCCAAATGCATGAGATTTATTACAAAATCCCAGTCGAAAATGTCAAAAACCTCTTCAAAAACATCCTCGGCGATCTCCCCGCGCATCTGTCCTGAGCATCTTCAACTCATGAAGCGGCGCACAGCAGTTCGAGCAGGCAAGCTCGTGGCGGTCTTCTCCTCCAAGAAAAAGTGCCGCACGCGAACCGCAATAACAGCAGGTGGCGATCTTCTGCGAATGCGGCACGGGTTCGGTCTCCTTAGCGACGTCCTGCAACATATAGGGCAATCGCCGCAGCATTTGAGACGTTAAGCGAGCCAAAATCGCGAGCAAATGGGATATGAGCCACCACATCGCAGATCTCGCGCGTTTTTTCGCGAAGTCCCGGCCCCTCAGCCCCAAGGACCAGTGCGACGGGCCGATCTGAAGCCACTGCCAAAGCCGTTTCCAATGGGGTCTCCACCGCGCCGTCAAGCCCGATCAACAAATATCCCATCTCCCGTAGCTCCTCCATCGCGGCCGCCAGATTGGCCACACGCAGATAAGGTTGCCGCTCAAGGGAGCCCGAGGCCGTCTTGGCTAAAGCGCCGGTTTCAGGCGCAGCATGGCGCGCGGTCGCGATCACCGCCGAGGCCCCAAAAACTTCTGCCGACCGCAATATTGCCCCAACGTTGTGCGGGTCAGTTACGCGATCTAGACACAGCGCAATGCCGCGCGGCCCGGCATCCGACAGTCGCTCCTGCACGCCCCCCCAGTTCAGCGGCCGCACTTCCAAAGCCGCTCCCTGATGAACCGAACTAGGGTCAATCGGAGCCGGAAACTTGCGCGGATCAGCGATTTCCGGCGTCAGTCCCGACGCAGGGATCGCCTCGCCCAACCGGTCAGCTGCGTTTTTTGTCACGATCAAGCGCAGCTTTTCACGGCTTGAGTTTTCCAGGGCATCGCGCACGGCGTGTATTCCAAAGAGCCAAAGCGTCTCCGAAGCCGCCTGACGGCGCGCCTTTTCCTTTTCGACGACCCACATTGGCTTCTTCATAACAGTACGCTCCTTCTTGCAGGTTTGGTTGTGCGGTGCAGGCCCCGAGATGACAAGTGTCATCTGAAGGCAGTGATTTTGGTGTTGACCCATCGCTGCCACGGCGATATCTGACCGCGCAGGCCAAAGCTATGGTCCGCGTGTGGGCGACAGGCCGCAAGGTGTGGCAGGGGACTGTAACTCCCTCGCGGAGACGCACGCCTGGTTCGATTCCAGGGTCGCCCACCACTCAGTCTTCCTAAAACCTCCGACGACATGCCGCTGCGGAAGAGTGTTTATATTTCCGTGCGTTGTGGGGAAGAAAGGCTCCAGAG
>NZ_CALJXO010000217.1:0-3023 GCF_937988555.1 uncultured Boseongicola sp.
GGTTGGCAAGTTTAAAGTGGCGGTTCTTTCGCTTACATTTTCAATATATCTTCGCATTCGATCGCCCAGGTGACTTTGATTATTTCAAGATCACTGCAGGCCCTGAAACGCTTGGTGCGCGGTTCCGTGGGAGGCGCACATCCCCAAGCCGGATCGATGTGGTCGCCTCGTGCTTTACCTCCACCTTGACATGATCCCGCCAAAGTCGGCGGCACGCGCGGATCGCGTTTCTTTGCGGCGCGATTGGCGTTTGTTTCGCCAGGAGATACTGTCGGTGCAGCCCGAACGTTGTGCCCCACGCGCATGGGTGACTTTCGCACACCTTTTCTCCGTTCGTTTATGATCAACGAGCCTGAACTCATAAAGCTTGTGCTGAAGAAACGTCCAAAGAACCTTCCGAAATCGCCCAGTGCAGCGCGGGCAGTCAGGCCGTCATTTCCCCTTGGCATCTTCATAGGAGTGATCGGTTTTGGGCGACCCTGGACGCGTTCGATGCAGACCGATGGGAAACAGATGCGTGGCGACAGTCATCGCGCGAAGCCTATCTGCCGTTTTCAAGCGGTGCCTGGGTCTGTCCGGGGGGGATTTGCAATGGCGGAAGCCGCGGTGTTGCTGACGGCGGCACTGCGTCAGTTTAGGTTTGCGCCGCTCGCCACTCCGGTTCCGGTTTCGCATCTTACAGTGCGTTCGCGCGATGGAACTACTCTAGAGGTTTGTCCGCGTTAGCACGTTCGATAGTGATCGAGAACAAACAATCGAATGGCTGAAGCGAGCCCGCAATCTGTGCCCCGCGCTTCATCAATCTCAGCCGCCAGATCGTTGATCGGACGGCCGTTTTGCGAAGCAATGTCGCGAAACGCCGACCAAAACGCGTCCTCAAGGGATACCGAAGTGCGGTGCCCGCGCAGCGTCAGAGATCGTTTGATCGGCCGCGCGTTCATGGCTCTTTTTTATTGGCCTCATGACGTTTCATTGCGAGCGCCGCCTTTTTCGCTTCGGCCAGCTTGTCAGCCTTTGAGCGCCCATATTTCATGGCGTTTCCATCGGCGTCAGCCTTGCGGGCATTCTTCAGTTTCTCTTTGCGCGCCCGGTTTAGATTGGCAGTGTTCATGATTTTGGTCCGATCATTTTTTCTGGACGAACAACGTTGTCGAATGTTGCCTCGTCGACAAAGCCAAGCGCAATGGCTTCCTGTTTCAGGGTCGTCCCGTTTTTGTGCGCGGTCTTCGCGACGGTGGTCGCGTTGTCATAACCAATTGTGGGGGCAAGTGCGGTGACAAGCATGAGGCTTTCGCGCATCAACTGGTCGATGCGCGTCTCATTGGCGCGGATGCCTGCAACGCAATTATCGGTGAAAGCATTGGATGCATCGCCCAGAAGCTGCATAGATTGCAGGACATTATAGGCCATCATGGGTTTGTACACGTTCAACTCGAAATGGCCCTGACTTCCGGCAAACCCGACAGCAGCGTCGTTGCCGATGATATGGGCGCAGACTTGGGTCATCGCTTCGCACTGGGTTGGGTTTACCTTGCCGGGCATGATCGAAGAGCCAGGCTCATTTTCGGGTAAAAGCAGCTCATAAAGGCCGCAACGAGGTCCCGAGCCGAGAAGCCGAATATCGTTGGCGATCTTGAATAGACTGGCGGCGGCGGTTTTGAGCGCGCCCGACATGGCAACCATTGCGTCATGCGCGGCAAGGGCTTCGAATTTGTTGGGGGCTGTCACGAAGGGCAGGCCCGTGATGCGCGCCATGTTTGCAGCGACCTCTTCGCCCCAACCGGGACGCGTGTTGAGGCCTGTGCCAACCGCCGTGCCACCTTGGGCCAACTCGTAGATGTCAGCCAGCGAGGCCTCTACGCGTTCAATCGATTTCGCGACCTGATGGGTGTAGCCCGAGAACTCTTGTGCGAGCGTCATCGGCGTTGCATCCATCGTGTGCGTGCGGCCGATTTTGATGATGCCGTCAAATTCTTTGACCTTGGCCTCAAGGGCTGCGTGGAGATGTCTCAGGCCCGGAAGCGTCACATCGCGCGCGGTCATGGCGGTGGAGATATGCATGGCGGTCGGGAAGGTGTCGTTCGATGACTGACCCATATTGCAATGGTCGTTCGGGTGCACCGGGTCTTTTGAGCCGATGACGCCGCCCATCATTTCAATCGCACGGTTCGCGATGACCTCGTTTGCATTCATGTTTGATTGAGTACCGGAACCAGTTTGCCACACAACAAGAGGGAAGTGGTCGTCCAGTTTGCCGTTTACCACTTCCGATGCGGCTGCGATGATGGCGTCTGCTTTGTCACTGTCCAGCACGCCGGCAGCTTTGTTCGCTTCGGCGCATGCTTGCTTGACTACGCCGAGGGCGCGCACGATTGCGACGGGCTGTTTTTCCCAGCCGATAGGGAAGTTGATCAGGCTGCGTTGCGTCTGGGCGCCCCAGTATTTGTCGGTGGGGACCTCAAGCGGGCCGAAGCTGTCGGTTTCGGTTCGGGTGGTGGTCATGGCTCAAGCTCTCCTCACGTCTTGCGCGGAAAGCTATAGGCAAGCGCGGCCACATGCGCAATCGCAGGGGACCAAGTTACGCAGAGGATTTCAGGCGAGACGGCGGGCGCGCGCAGTTGCGAGGACCGCGTGGGTTTCAAATGCTTCGCTTAAACGGTCCTGCATAGAGCGCACGTTTTCACCGTAGAAATAGAAGACCGTTTTGTCTGCACGACGGATCCAGCCGCGATTGATGGCGAGACCTTTCATCGCCTCGCTGCAGGTCATGGCAAGGTCGCGTCGGGCCTGAGCGTCCGGCGCAAGAGTGCTGTCTACCGAGATTTCCAGACCTTCTGCCACACCAAAAAGGACAGGATCACCGCCTTCAGCGCGTCGCAAGGACGAGCCATAGGGCGCGTGGAGATAGTCGAGCATGTTGGCCACGCTTTCGAGACCTTCGCGCGAAGCGTTGCGCAGCCCCAAATAGAGCGTCACACCGCAGATATCGTCGGGGCCTGCCTCGTGGGCGCGGACTTTAGTAA
>NZ_CALJXO010000218.1:0-20495 GCF_937988555.1 uncultured Boseongicola sp.
CAGACCATGCTGACAGCTGTATGTCAGCAGCAGTTTGGTTGGGTCTTCCGAGAGGCGGAGGGCCCCGATCACATACTATGATCACGCTGTGAGGATGGCGCACCGCCTTGGCCCTTGGGCGAAAAAGTCTACTCGCAGACGGAACGCAAACACCTCGCTATGCCTGCGTGTTACTCGCCGAGGATGGTTCTGACGTAGTCTTGCGTTTCTCTGAATGGCGGCACATCACCGTATTTCTCAACCGCCCCCGGACCGGCGTTATAGGCCGCCAAGGCAAGTCGCCATGTCCGGAAGCGCGCATATTGCTGCGCAAGATATCGCGCGCCACCTTCAAGGTTTTCGCTCGGGTCGTCCGGATTGACCCTGAGAGCGCGCGCGGTGTCAGGCATAAGTTGGGCAAGACCGCGCGCACCTTTCGGAGACACAGCCTTGATGTTCCACCGCGATTCCTGATCCACCAATCGCAAGAACAGGTTCTCCGGCACATTGTATCGGCGCGCCGCACCGCGCGCTTCTTTCAAAAGCGTGCCACGATATGCCCCGGAATAGGCCGGAACACCTGTGGATTCATCCGGTCGTAGCCTGCTAGAATGCGCGTATTGCTGCGCCGCGCGCCCATCAAGCACACGCAACTGGCGTTCAAACCCTGTCATTTTGTCAGATATGTCTGCCGCCGAGCCAGCACCCGCCAAAACGAGGCTAAACACAGCCGCACACCCCCCAAGAGCACGCAAAATCACTCACTCCATAAAAACACTCACCAACTCTAATTGTTTTTTCTTTAAAATTCCAGTCTGCTAACACTTCACGCCCTGTTAACCCTGAGAACCCATGTGTAATCTCGCGCCAACTTTTGAAGAGATTCGTCGGGAGGCAAAAATGGCAGGGTCGGTCAACAAAGTGATTATCGTGGGCAATCTGGGTCGCGACCCAGAAGTGCGCACCTTTCAGAACGGCGGAAAAGTCTGCAACTTGCGGATTGCCACATCAGACCGCTGGAAAGACAAAAGCTCGGGAGAGCAGCGCGAGCGCACGGAATGGCACTCGGTCGCGATTTTCTCCGAACCACTTGCCCGGACGGCCGAGCAATACTTGAAAAAGGGCTCCAAGGTTTACCTTGAGGGCCAGCTTGAGACCCGCAAATGGCAAGATCAGTCCGGTCAGGATCGCTATTCGACCGAGGTTGTTTTGCGTCCCTATAATTCGACAATGGTCATGCTGGACGGCCGCAGCGGTGGTGATGGTGGCGGTGGCTATGGCGATGACCGCGGCAGCGGCTACGACAGTGGATCAAGCTACAGTAGTGGCGGAGGTGGCGGTGGCAACCAGCCTGCTCCTGCCGGCGGTGATCTCGATGACGAGATCCCGTTCTGAACCAGCGATGAGTATTGCGGTTTGGCGTCTCAATGACGCCGATACCGAAGATGCCCTTTCGCTTTATGCTGAGCTGACGGACGGTCCGACTGTTTTTGTCCCTGAAGATTTTGGGACCGTCCTTGGACAGGGCAGTGCAGAAGTGTTTGGGCGCAAATGGCCGATCGGATTGTGGCGATGTTCACCCTCCATGTGCTGGCGAACGTCACCTGGGGCGGTAGCCCCTATGCGCTTTAAGAAAACGTCGTCAATGCTGAAGCCCACCTTAGAAAAGGCATCGGCAAACAGGTGTTGGTAGCAGCGGTGGAGGCCGCTTAGGCCAATGGCTGCTTCAAGATCATGCTGTTGACAGGCCAAGGCCGAGGCGCGAAGGGCCTTTATGCCTCAGTCGGATTCGGTGACAACGCCAAATTCGGCATGATCCTGCGACGCCCTTAACGTCCTTTTAAGGCGTCTTGCAAAACGCTGTGAACGACACCGCGAGGAATATCACTTGTCACGAAGGCCTGCCCGATCCCACGCACCATGATATAGCGCAGCGCGCCATCTATCACTTTCTTGTCCTGCCCCATGAGATCAAGCAACCCATCAGCATCCGGCAAATCGCCCTGAATATCGCGGATATCTGTCTTCATTCCCATTTTCTTTAGGTGGTCGCGCACACGGCTTGGATCTTCTTGCGAACACAGCCCGGCTTGCGCCGAGACCTCAAATGCAAGCGCACAGCCTATTGCGACCCCTTCCCCATGCAAGAGCCGGTCGGAATATCCCGTCGCCGCTTCAAGCGCATGACAAAAAGTATGTCCCAAGTTCAAAAGTGCGCGATCCCCTTGTTCGGTCTCGTCACGCTCGACAATATCCGCCTTCATCTGCACCGAAACGCGGACGGCCTCAGCCCGCAAACCTGCGTCCCCCATGGCCATAGACAGCGCGTTTTTCTCGAGCCACTCAAAGAAGTTTGCGTTGCCCAGAAGCCCGTATTTCACCACCTCGCCGTACCCGGCAAGGAAATCGCGTGTCGACAAAGAATCCAGCAAGTCCACATCGGCCAAAACAAGCGAGGGTTGATGAAACGCACCCACAAGGTTCTTCCCATGTGACGTGTTAATCCCGGTTTTCCCGCCAACCGAACTGTCAACCTGAGCCAGAAGTGACGTCGGCACCTGCACAAACCGCAATCCGCGACGTGTCACAGCCGAGGCAAAGCCCACCAAATCGCCGATCACGCCACCGCCAAGCGCGATGACAACGTCGCGCCGCTCAAATCGCTCGCTCAACAGCCACTCAACAGCGCAAGTCAGTCCGTCCCAGTTTTTGGTCCCCTCGCCCGGTGGCAGCGAGAGAGAGGACATCGTTATCCCTTCCGCCGCAAGCCCTGCATGAAGTCCCGCAAGATGCAGCCCGGCAACCCTATCTTCTGTGATAACTGCAACGTGCTTTCGCTGTAAAAGCGGTGCAATCTCAGCCCCTGCTCGGCACAACAAATCCGTTCCAATCCGCACATCATAAGAACGGTCACCAAGCGGGACATGGACAGTTTGGATGGTCATAGAACCTCCTCAAGGATATCCGAGCGGGTTAACAGGACCTCGATCACTTTGTCCGTCATTTTCTCAATCGAGTAGCCTTCCTGCGCATCAACGACCAATTCTGCCTTCGAATACTCCGGCACGCGCGCGGCATATAGGGTTTCCAATGTGGCGCGCGGGTTGTCAGTCAGCAAAAGCGGACGCGTCGTTTTATGGCTGACGCGGCTCCACAAAAGATCAATATCAGCCCGCAGCCAAACAGCGATCCCATAATGAGAAATAGCCTCTCTGTTGGTCGATTGCAAAAACGCACCACCGCCCGTCGAAAGAACCCCGACCTGGGTCTCCAGAAGTCGCATGATCACCTGAGCCTCTTTTTCGCGAAAAAACGGCTCGTCGTAAGCCTCGAAAATCTCGGCGATCGCCATATTGGAGGCGGCTTCTATCTCGGCATCACTGTCCAGAAAAGGGACCGCCAATCGACGCGACAAAGCCGTGCCAATGGCAGACTTCCCCGACCCCATCATCCCCACAAGGGCGACAGTTTTTTTGAGCTGGAATGGCAAAACGGCAGCGTCCCGCTTATCTTTTGACTTCATTGGTGTGAATGGCGTGATCTTGCCGAAAAGACCAGTTATAAATGGCCATGAGAACCGTGTGCACGCGGCAGGGGGCCCGCCAAGGGTCAGAGGCAAAAGGGTAATTTGGATGCTCCGTTTATTGAAGCTCCTGTTCGTCCTGGTGGTGTTGATCGCCGTGACAGTCGTAGGATATGCCTATCTGGGCGATTTACGCCCGGGACAACAGGATGTGAGCGAACCAGTTGAACTGGACACGAACTAAATTTGCGGCACTTGTTTTGGTGCTGGCGACCGAACCACTCTCCGCGCAAGCGGCGCAAAGTGGCGCGGGTGAACCGCTATCGGCCATCGACTGGCTATCTGATTCGGTGTCTTTTCCCCCGGCCGTTAAAGTCGTTCCGCCGATTGCACCGCCCGCATCTCCGGTGCCGACAGTGACCGTGTCGACGCTTGGCGCACCCGTGGCGGATGATGCAGGCCTTTTCCCTGCCGAAGACATCGGCCTTTCGGAGACTCTTTGGGGTTTAAGCTCGGCAAGTGACCTGGCCCGCGCTCTTCTTGCGGTCCCCGAGATCACGACCCCGACACTGCGAGCCTATTTCGCGTCGCTCATTCAAGCGGATTTCAACCCGCCAGTCGACGCTGCCGTCGACAACAGCCTTTTCCTGGCCCGACTTGATACGCTTCTCGCACTCGCAAAACTCGATGAGGCCGAGGCCCTGATCGAAGCCGCCGGCCCACCGGAGCCTCAACGATTTCGAAGATCGTTCGATATCGCATTGCTAAAGGGAACCGAGGCCGGCGCCTGCCAGATCATCTCGACGAACCAGGATATTTCGCCGACATTCCCGACCCGTATTTTTTGCCTTGCCAGAAACGGTGAATGGGACGTAGCCGCATTGACCCTTGGCACAGCAGAAGCGCTAGGCATCTTGTCCAACACTGAAGACCAGCTTCTTCTCCATTTTCTCGATCCTGATCTGTTCGAGGGCGAAAAGCTTCTGCCTCGACCCGCCTCGATCTCGCCTCTGCTGTTTCGCTTGTATGAAGCTATCGGCGAGCGGCCTCAGACAGACGCTCTTCCGATGGCTTTCGGCGTCGCCGATCTGTCCGAAACCGTAGGCTGGCGCATCCGATTGCGCGCCGCCGAAAGGCTGACCGCAGCGGGCGCGCTTTCGGCTGAAGGGCTTCTCGGCGTCATGTCAGACCGACGGCCTTCCGCCTCTGGTGGTATCTGGAGCAGGGTCGCCGCCATTCAGGCTGTCCGCGCGGCCTTAGTCGACGGGAATGCGGCAGAGATTAGTCGAACGCTGCCGCCCGCCTGGGATGCGGCAGTTTCTGTCGGCTACCACGCCGCTTTGGCCCCATGGATCGCCGAGCATATTCAGACAGTCACGCTACAGCGGCGCGCCCACCATACGGCGTTTGAGATCGCCTTGTTCAGCAACAATATTGATATGGCCCGCCAATACGCCGGATCGTCCGCAGACGACCAAACGCTTCTCGCCATATTAACGAATTCGCCCTTTGAAATCAGGAATGCAGCACCGCTTGCGATCGCTGTTCGCCGAAGTCTGTCGGGCCTTGCGCCAAGCGAGAGCTACCGCATGCTGGTCCGCGAAAATCGGCGCGGCGAAGCGCTTTTGAAAGCCATCGCTGTTCTTGCTGAAGGGATGGACGCTGACCCGAATGCCATCGCCGACGCGCTTTCCCTTCTGATGTCATTTGATCTGGATATCCTTGCACGACGCATTTCGGCCGAATTACTCTTGGAAGATAGTCAGATATGAGCGATGCGCGCCTCATCTCGACTTTCTTGGAAGCGCAAGCAGCCGAACTTGATGCAGCCGTGAACACGCAGCTCGCCTATGCGCGCGATCTGAATGACTTCAGCGGCTGGTGCACAGTCCACAAAATGGGTCTGATGGAGGCCACGCAAACCGATATTGAAAGCTATCTCGTTGATCTTGAAGCCTCTGGCCTTGCGCAATCCACACGCGCGCGCCGTCTTTCTGCGATCCGTCAGTTGTATCGGTTTTCCTTTGAGGAAGGCTGGCGCGCAGACAACCCGGCTTTGCGTATTTCTGGGCCAAAGCGTCGCAAACTTTTGCCGAAAACCCTGACAGAAGCCGAGGTCGACGCTTTGCTTTCAGCCTCGCGCGACAGCGGCCGCGCCGGCGATCGCTTGCGCAACACCTGCCTGATGGAGCTCCTTTACGCGACCGGCATGCGCGTCAGTGAATTGGTCTCGCTTCCCGTGTCGGCCGCGCGCGGAAATCCACAGATGCTTCTGGTGCGTGGGAAAGGCGGAAAAGAGCGCATGGTCCCATTGTCGCCACCGGCACAAGGCGCTCTCGTCGAGTGGCTCAAAAGATGGGATGAGACCGAGGAAACCGCGCGCATAGCAAAGGCGGCCACACCCTCGAAGTTCCTCTTCCCGTCGCGCAGCAAAGCGGGCCATCTGACCCGGCACCGGTTCTACCTGATGATCAAGGAATTTGCGGTCGCAGCGGGAGTGTCTCCTGCAAACGTCACGCCGCACACGCTTCGACATGCCTTCGCGACGCACCTTTTGGCGCATGGAGCCGACCTGAGAGTCATCCAGACGTTGCTGGGCCATGCCGATGTCGGAACCACCGAGATTTATACGCATGTTCTTGAGGAGCGACTGCGTGATCTGGTGCTCGAACACCATCCAATGGCGCAAGACTAGCCCGCCCTAGCGTCGCAATTCGTCTGGCAGGATGTCCTCGCTTGGCCAAAGCCCTATTTGCAAAGCGACGTCATAGCCCTGCACCAGCCCCGCCCCCTGCATCGCGTTTATGGCGGCATGCACATCGTAAGAAAGCCGCTCAAACGTCACGTCCCCCCGATCCAGAACAGCAAACCGTGTCTCAGGTCGGCCATCATGCGGTGGCATTCCGACCGCACCCGCATTGATCCAACTGTAGTCTCCAAGCCGTCTTTGAAAAGCGATACCCGAGTGCCCCGCAACGATGCCGTCAATCTGCCCGGTTAGGGCCTCCAGGGCATTAATCTCGTCCTCGAAGTCCTCTGCCGCAGTTGAGGGCCAAAGAAAACGGTTGTTTGCGGTCGCACCACCATGAAGAACCGCGTAGCGCCGTTCGCCTTGTTGAAAAATCCCGATATCAGGCAGGGCCGCCATCCATGCCCTGTCGTTTGGGCCTATCTGGGCCGCCGCATGGGGGTACCAGCCGCGCGAAAGCATCTCACATGTGCTGCCTGGACCGAAACCGCAGCCACAATCGCTTGCCGCATCCGCAATCTGACGCTCGCAATTCCCGGCAACCAAAGGCCAGCCGCTCTGGCGCACCAAGGCAACCGAAGCCGATGCATCTGCACAATACGCAACCACATCACCGGTACAGATCGCCGGGCGATCACCGATGGCCTTGATCAATGCTTCCAAGGCCTGAAAATTAGAATAAACGCCCCCAGAAAGGACCAAAGGACCATCAAACCGGCCAAAATCCTGAACCTTCATTGCCACATATCCTATGAATGTTCCCTTGAACGACTGGACCTCAGCCCCCATAACACCTCAAACTTATCCTTTGTCATGACCTATGGACCCCTCTTCACAAATGCTTGATGCCGCCTTCTGGATCACCGTCGGTTCGATCCTGGCTCTTTTGATCCTTTCGGGATTTTTCTCGGGATCGGAAACCGCCCTTACAGCCGCGTCCCGTGGCAAGTTGAAATCGAAGGCCGAGAAAGGCTCAAAAGGGGCCGAACGCGCGCTGCACATCACCGAAGACAGCGAACGACTGATCGGCGCGGTTCTTCTGGGAAATAACCTGGTCAACATCTTGGCCGCATCGCTGGCCACAGCGCTTTTTACCCGGCTTTTCGGCGAAAGCGGCGTGGTCTTTGCAACGCTTGTCATGACAGCCCTTGTTTTGATCTTCGCCGAGGTTCTGCCGAAAACCTACGCCATTTCAGACCCCGAACGCGCGGCATCGGCCGTTGCCGCGCCCATTCAGGTGCTTGTCACAATTTTTGCACCAGTGGTTAACTTTGTGCGGCTTATCGTGCGCGGCGTCTTGCTTTTGTTTGGCGTGCGGATTGATCCCGACAGTCGCATCATGTCGATGCGCGAAGAAATCGCCGGAGCTTTGCAGCTTGGCCATTCCGAAGGGGTCGTCGAAAAAGAAGACCGCGACCGCATTCTAGGGGCTTTGGATCTCGCGGACCGCACAGTCGAAGAAATCATGCTGCATCGCAGTCAGATCGAAATGATCGACGCCGATTTGCCGCCCGCTCAGGTTCTTGAGCTATGTCTTGCCTCGGCTCACACCCGCCTGCCCGTTTTCCGCGGCCAAAAAGAAAATATCGTTGGCGTCATCCACTCAAAGGATCTCCTGCGCGCGATGTTTGTCCGTCGCGCTGAACAGTCCGATGTAGAAGGCCCCTTTGAGGGCTTTGACATCCTCGACGTTGCTATGAAGCCCTACTTCGTACCTGAAACGACAACACTTGATGAGCAAATGCGGCAGTTCCTGCGGCGGTCGACACACTTTGCTTTGGTTGTTGACGAATACGGGGCGTTGGAAGGCCTGATCACTCTGGAAGACATCCTGGAGGAGATCGTCGGCGAGATTACCGATGAATTCGACATCGGCGAGGACTCGCCACTGCGCCGCACAGATGCCGGAGACGTCATCGTCGACGGCGCCATGACCATCCGCGACCTGAACCGCGCAACAGACTGGAGCCTGCCCGACGAGGAAGCCAATACTATCGCGGGCCTTGTGATCCACGAGGCGCAATCCATCCCGTCCAAGGGGCAGACTTTTTCGTTTCATGGGTTCCGATTTGAAATCCTTGATCGACAGGACAACCGCATCACACGGCTAAAAATCCGCCAGCTGATCTGATCACGTGTCTTTTTCGAAGATGATGATCACATCACCGATGTCGACGCCAAAACGCTTCACATAAGCGCGGTTCAACAGACGATCATCGGACAAAAGCCACATCCAGTCGTCAAATGTCACTTTGATTGTTTCGACCGATCCGTCAGCCGATGGCACTGGCAAATCAATGGTGTACCGCCAGTTGAACGTATCGCCCCGTTCGATGCCGGTGGCGACCCCCTCGACACCCGGAGCCGTTCCCTGCCAGCGGTCTTCGCCTGTCTTCTCAAGCGTCCAGACCCGCCGTTCGGTCGCGCCATCCTCATAGACAAAGTCTTCTACAAGTTTCAGCGTCTCTCCGTCATACGTGCCGGTGATCGTTACATCAAATCTGCGACGGACAGTTCCAAACACATCCTGAAACTGACCGCGCGCGACGCTTGTGCCGACAAAGAAGGTTTCCAGATCAAGTTTCCTGTCACTAAGAACGACGTCCCCGCCCCCAGGCTTGCCCGTGCAAGCCGCCAGTGCGACGAAAGATAAAACAATGATGAGAGTGCGCATTCTAGACTCCTTCGTTCTTTTACGCAGCAGGTCGCGAACCGGATGCAGGCGCGCTTTCCCGAAGTCCCGAAAACCCCCACCCGGCATTCACAAGTAATATATTCTGGGGTGCTCTACAAACCTCTGCCTTGGCCGGCCCGGAGCATGTTGTGCGATCAGTTGACATAAAAGCGAACAGTTTCCGGGCGCGCAAACTATTATTCTGGAGCGCATGATGATGGTCCGGGGGCGGTTTGGACTTACAAATCAGCCTATGGCAAGGCTCCACGAAGCGATAATGAACTCGCTGACCAGGTCACATCACCCCTCGAAACGGGCAGATAGTTGCGTGCTATCAACCAAAGGTCTCAACTCATACCGGCGAGATCACTGGTCTTGAGGCGCTAGCACGCAGAGACCACCCGACGCCTGGTCTTATCTCTCCTGCGTCACTTTTAGGGTTGATTGAGCAACTTGGACTGTCGCAACGCATTGCAGAAGTCGTACCGAGCCACGCGTTGAGCCCCCTCCGCACATGGGTGCCATGCCGATTTTAACATCCCTTCGGTATCCGTCAATTCCTCAACCGATGAACTCCACAACCCTCGCCTTCCCGGGTTTTGCAATGGGAACTTGATCGCTTTGGTCTCATGCCAGATGGTCTACCGATCGTGGTCTTGGAAAACGGTATCGCCAAGTCGCAAGAGGACATCATTTCCCGCAACCTTCGGGCGACGGCGGCAATGGGATGCCTGAGTGACCACGACGATTTCGGGGCCAGTTACACAAGCATCCTGAATATTCGGAAATTCTCGGTGTCGCGCCTGAAAATCGACCGACAGCTCATTTCCCGTGTCGACGCGGATGCAGATCACCGCACTCTGGTCTCGGCCTTGCTTGCGATGTCCGAGCAATTAGGCATTGAACCCCTTGCAGCAGGTGTTGGAACTCCCGAGGAGCATACGCTCCTCGCCCAATTCGGTTGCGCCCATATTCAGGGCTTCAATCTTGCCCGTCTCCTGCCGCGTGATTATAGTGTGGCATGGATGGGGGATTGTCGTCTGGGTCTGCCTTGACAGCCCCCTGTGCCACTTCCATCCGCCAAAACCGTGGGTTCATAGTTGCTCACGATGCGCCACAATCCCAGCCTCAGCCCAATTGATCCTCACAAGAAGACAGCAACTGCACGCTTTCGTGACCGAAAACGCTTGACCTTTGGGCCGCCGGACGGTTGAACCACCTCCAATCCAAAACCCCAGGTGGCACTCAATGGACGACCAGAACAGGAACCTTCTGCTGGCTATGGTGTTGAGTACAGCCGTACTCTTCGCCTGGTTTATTCTATTTCCGCCCCCGGACGCGGTTGAACCGAATGCGGTTACGCAAAACGGTGTGGTTGTCCTTCCCGAAGCCGAGTCTGCAACGGGCGCACCGACGAGTGCCGACGGCGGAGCAGCGGCACCGGACGCGATACAAACCACAACGGCAAACGCGCCGCGCCTCGACATCGAAACCGAAAGCCTCACCGGGTCCATCTCATTGGCTGGTGGTCGTATCGACACGCTCTTCCTGAACGATTACGAAGAAGAACTCAGCGGGACGGATAAGGTCGAGTTGCTCGCGCCAATCGGTACCGAACAACCCTATTACACCGTGTTTGGGTGGGCGCCGGGAGGCAGCCTCAGCGGGGATGACGTTCCAGGCCCGGACACCATATGGTCTGCTGAAAGTGGCACAAAACTGACCGCAAACACCCCAATCGTTTTGCGCTGGGACAGCCCCGCTGGCCTTATCTTCCGCCGCACAATTTCGATTGATGAAAAGTTCATGTTCACGGTGGCGCAAGCCGTCGAAAACCCGACAGAGAACGCAATTCGAGTGGCACCATACGGGATTGTAGCCCGCCATGGCGAGCCCCAAGACCTTATGGGCTTCTTCATCCTGCACGAAGGCGCGATCCAGATGGTTGATGGCGTCCTAAGCGAGATCGACTACGACGACATCCTCGGCGAGACCTCCGAAGCCCAGATCACAGAAAGTGGCTATGTCGGGTTCACAGACCACTTTTGGATGACCGCGCTGATCCCAGAGGAAAATACGCCTCACACGTCCCGCATACAATACGTCGCCGGTTCGGACGTCTACCAGGCTTTGACCGTATATCCCACGATCGACGTCGCTGCGGGAACCTCGCGCGAAACGACGACGCGCGTCTTTGCTGGCGCAAAGGAATGGGACACCATCCGCAATTACGAGGCGGGTCGCAACGTCATTGGCCTCCGCGATTCCGTGTCGTACTTTTTCGGGTTTTCTGATCAAACCGGCATCGACGGTTTTGTCGAATCAATCGACTGGGGTTTGTTTCAATTCCTGACAAAGCCAATCTTCTTCATTCTCCATGAACTGAACTTGGTCATCGGAAACATGGGCCTATCTATTATTGCCCTGACCCTCCTCATAAAAGGGATTCTGTTCCCGCTGGCGCGGAAGTCCTACATCTCCATGGCGAAGATGAAAGAGCTCCAGCCAGAGATGGAGAAAATCAAAGAGCGCACAGGCGATGACCGCCAAAAGCTTCAGACCGAGATGATGGGTCTCTACAAAAAGGAAAAGGTAAATCCGGCGTCCGGCTGTCTGCCCATTCTTCTCCAAATCCCGATCTTCTTCTCGCTGTACAAGGTGATCTTCGTCACCATTGAACTTCGGCACGCGCCTTTCTTCGGGCCATTCCAAGATCTGAGCGCTCCCGATCCGACTTCATTCTTCAACGCATTCGGCCTGCTGCCCTTCGCGGCACCGGATGCCGGAAGTATTCTGGCCCTGATCTTCATCGGCATCTTGCCGCTCTTGCTGGGCATTTCAATGTTCCTCCAGCAAAAGCTCAACCCCGCCCCGACGGACGCAACACAGGCAATGATCTTTGCCTGGATGCCTTGGGTTTTCATGTTCATGCTTGGCAGTTTCGCCAGTGGCCTTGTCGTCTACTGGATCGCGAACAACACCATCACGTTCGTGCAGCAGTACACCATCATGCGTATGCACGGCTATAAGCCAGACATTTGGGGCAACATTCGCTCGGGGCCAAAGGCGACCGACAAGCCAGACGCCCCTAAAAAAGACAGCGCGCCGTCCAAGAAGCCGGGCCCGAAGTCAAAAAAATGACGCCCACCGTCAACCAGATCTTGCGCCACCCGCTGAAATCTATCGGCCGGGAATCACTCGCAGAAGTAGAATTAAGCGCTGGCAAATGGCTGCCCTTCGATCGCAAATGGGCCGTTGCGCACAGGCGCTCGAAGCTGGACGGTGGCTGGGCAAAAAAGGTCAATTTTCTAAGGGGAGTCGCCGCCCCGTCTTTGATGGCGATCGAGACAACACTCGATACCACAACCAAGTCTTTGACGGTGTCACATCCTGCGCTGGATCAAATCACTATCAGCCCGGACACCTCTGAAGGCGAAGCCGCGCTTTTGGAGTGGCTCCATGATCTTTGGCCCATCGACCTTCCGTCACCGACCCACATTTACAGGGCCTCCAACGCGCACCTGACGGATGTGCCGGACCCTTGGATTTCGATCAATTCCACAGCGTCTCTGAAGGCACTATCTCACCGTGCCGGCACCGACTTGTCTCCACATAGGTTCCGTGGAAATATTTGGATTGACGGGCTTGCTGCCTGGGATGAAGCCAAATGGATAGGCAAGCGCATTCGGGTCGGAGACGCCGTCCTTGAAGTCAAACAGCAGATCACACGCTGCAAGGCAACTATGGCAAACCCGGACACCGGTCATCGCGACGTGGATGTGCTTGGGACTTTGAATGACCTTGGTCACCAGGAGTTCGGTGTCTACGCCGCAGTTGTCGAGAATGGCCACGTCGCCCTTAAAGCGCCCGTCGAGGTTCTATGATGAAAATGCAATTTCCCCTCGCAGCCTTTGAGCCCTCCGAACTGGAAATGGGACGAAGGCTCTTTGCCGGAGAAACCAATTTTCTCAAAGGCGTCGTCGCAATGGATGGCTTGCCACCGGCGGATCGGCTTGAAGTCTGTTTTGCGGGGCGCTCGAATGTTGGAAAATCCAGCTTGATCAATTCTCTAACGGGGCGAAGAGGCCTTGCACGCGCCTCCAACACGCCCGGCCGCACCCAGGAGATCAACTTCTTCACCCTCGGTGAAGAACGCTATCTGGTCGACTTGCCAGGGTATGGATTCGCAAACGCACCCGTCAAAGTCGTCGAGAAATGGCAGCGCCTGTTGAAGGCCTATCTCGCGGGCCGCCCAAACCTGCGCCGCGCTTTCGTGCTGATCGATGCGCGCCATGGCGTCAAATCGGTCGACGAAGAAATTCTGGCACAGCTCGACACCACTGCCGTGACCTTCCAAGCCGTGTTGACGAAGGCCGACAAAGTCAAAGCTCACGACCGCGAAAAAGTGTTGGAACAGGTCCGCGCCGCACTTTCAAAACACGCGGCAGCTTTCCCTGAGATTGTGCTGACCTCGTCTGAAAAGGGCGACGGGATAGACACGCTTCGCGCGATCATTGCCACGCTGGCTTGAGCCTGCCTCCACAAAGCTCTAACCAAGCGGCAAGAGGACATATATGAGACCCCGCGATATGAACCGCGACTGGATCGCAACCGCCAGCACCTTAAGTCAAGCGCTGCCATATCTGCAGCGCTATGAAGGTGCGACCATCGTCATCAAATTCGGCGGACACGCCATGGTCGACGATGACGCCATGGATGGCTTTGCGCGAGACATCGTCCTCATGCGTCAGGTCGGCGTGAACCCGATTGTGGTCCACGGCGGCGGCCCGATGATCAACGAAATGCTTGGGCGACTGAATATTCAGTCTGAGTTCGTGAATGGCAAACGTGTGACCGACGCAGCAACCGTTGAAGTTGTCGAAGCGGTCTTATCCGGTCTTGTAAACAAGCGGATCGTGCAAGCGATCAACAGTCAGGGCGGACGGGCAGTTGGCTTGTCCGGCAAAGACTCCAATTTGATGATCTGCGATCAAACAGATGTCGACCTCGGCTTCGTGGGAACGCCCGCTGATTTGGACCCCACTATTCTGCGCACACTTACGGATGCCGAGAATATCCCCGTCATTGCGCCCATCGGTGCAGGCCGCAACGGCGAGACCTTCAACGTCAATGGCGACACGGCCGCGGGCGCAATCGCCGCAAGTCTCGCTGCGGATCGCCTTCTGTTGTTGACCGACGTCGAGGGCGTCAAAGACCGGGATGGTCAGGTCCTCACCGAAATAACGCCGCCGCAAATTCGCGCGCTGACGGCTGACGGGACAATCTCTGGCGGTATGATCCCCAAAACCGAAACCGCGCTTGCTGCCATCGAAGGCGGCGTACGGGCTGTCGTCATTCTTGATGGGCGTGCGCCAAATGCGTGTTTGCTCGAACTATTCACGGATCACGGCGCAGGCAGCCTTATTCGCCCGGCGCGATGACGCTCGCAATGATTGCAGCGCGCGCAGGCGTGGATTACCTCGACGTATTCGGCGCCTTTCACACCACAAAAGCAGACAAACTCGATGCGAAAACGGTCGTTCTTCTAGGACCCCAGGAACCGGGGTTTTGGCCATATTTCAGCCGATCACCCGAATACCTCGATAGGGCGAACGATCCGCTGGACCGCTGGTCAAAACGCGTCATCACGAAGGCCGCAATGGATTTAGGCGCAGAGCCTCGCTTCCCGTTCGGCGACCCGGTTCAGCCCTTTCTATCCTGGGCCGTCCGATCGGGTCGCGCGTGGTCCTCCCCGGTTCATCTGCTTGTCCATGACACCGCAGGTCTCTGGGTCTCTTTTCGCGGCGCAATCCTCGTGCCTGAATTGCTTGACCTCCCCGCACCGTCGGCCTGCCCATGCCATACCTGCATCGTGAAGCCATGCCTTTCTGCCTGCCCCGCACAGGCACTCACGGTGCAGGGCTACGGCTTAACCGCTTGCCACAGCTATTTGGACACGTCGCCGGGGCAACACTGCATGGAAACTGGCTGCCAGGTACGCAGCACTTGCCCTCAAAGCCAAAAGTATCACAGGATAGAAGCACAAAACGCTTTTCATATGGACCAGTTCCACCCATGCCGCTGACCCTGATCCTGACACGTCATGCGAAATCAAGCTGGGGCGACCCCAAGCTTGACGACTTCGATCGTACCCTGAATGAACGCGGACGCCGCTCGGCGGATGTGATTGGCGCATGGTTGACGGCACATGGATACCTGCCAGATCTTGTGCTCGTTTCCGGGGCCCGTCGCACAGTCGAAACCTGGAGCCGAATGGCCCACCATTTCCCCGAAACCGCGACGATGGAAAGCAATCCAGCGCTCTATCTTGCAAGCGCGCAGACGATTTTAGGTGTCTTGCGCACACAAACAGCCCCGACATGCATGATCGTCTGCCACAATCCCGGCATCGCAGACTTCGCCAGACGAATAGTCGCCAAACCGCCGCCCCATCCCCGCTTCAACGACTATCCAACCGGCGCGACGTCCATCATACGATTTGAGGCCACAGACTGGAGCGCGATTGAGTGGGCGACTGGCACGGTAGAAGACGTGATTGTCCCTAGGGATTTGATCGACTGAAACGAGAGAGACCGGACACAAAAGGTCCAGTCTCTCCGATCAGTGGAACGCCGGTGCGCAATCAGTGTCCGAGAATTTGGCTCAGGAACAGCTTGGTACGATCCGACTTCGGAGTAAGGAAGAACGCTTCCGGCTCGTTTTGTTCAACGATCTGACCCTCATCCATAAAGATAACCCGGTTCGCAACCTGACGGGCAAAGCCCATCTCGTGCGTCACACACAGCATCGTCATACCTTCTTCGGCAAGCTCGATCATCGTATCAAGCACTTCCTTGATCATTTCAGGGTCAAGCGCCGACGTCGGTTCGTCAAACAGCATGATACGCGGCTTCATACAGAGCGAGCGGGCAATCGCCACTCGCTGCTGCTGACCACCCGACAACTGACCGGGGTACTTATCAGCCTGATCAGGGATTTTCACCTTCTCAAGGTAGTGCATCGCCACTTCTTCGGCTTCTTTCTTGGGCGTTTTACGCACCCAGATCGGGGCCAGCGTCAGATTCTCAAGGATCGTAAGGTGCGGGAACAGGTTGAAGTGCTGAAAGCACATCCCTACTTCTGAGCGGATCTTGTCGATGTTTTTAAGGTCCGATGACAAAAGCGTGCCATCAACCTCGATCGACCCCGCCTGATGCTCTTCCAATGCGTTAATGCACCGGATCAGCGTCGACTTGCCGGAACCAGACGGGCCACAGATAACAATCCGCTCGCCCCGCTGGACCGTCAGATCAATGTCACGCAGCACGTGGAACGTACCATACCACTTGTTCATGTTATGGATGGTGATTGCCACTTCATCCGAAACTTGCAATTTTGCGGCTTCAGCCATGTTCGCGCTCCTTACCGGTGATCTGTTTGCAGCTGGCGTTCAAGCCACTGCGAATATTGCGAGATGGAATAGCAAACGACGAAGAACAGCAGCGCTGCAAAGCCGTAGACTTCCCAGTAGATGCTGATCCAATCAGTCGATTGCTGGATCGGACCACGGATCATGCCGACGATATCGAACATCGAAATGACCGACACAAGCGTCGTGTCCTTGAACAAACCCACCGCCACGTTGACGATACCCGGGATCGAGATCTTCAACGCCTGAGGCAGGATGATCAGGCGCGTGGCCTGCACATAGTTCAGGCCCAGACTGTTGGCCGCCTCGTATTGACCCTTCGGCAAAGCCGCAAGCCCGCCCCGGATCACCTCAGCAATATAGGCCGAAGAGAACATCGTGATCATGATGATCACACGCAGGATCAAATCGAAGCTCGTTTCCGGAGGCAAGAAATAGGCCAGCATCACATTCGCCACAAACAAAAGCGTGATAAGCGGCACGCCCCGGACGAATTCGATGAAGACCACGCAGACGCCCTTAATCAGCGGCATATGCGACTGCCGCCCAAGCGCCAGCACAATGCCCAGAGGCACAGAGAGCGTCACACAGACCGTTCCAAGGATCATACACAGCATGAACCCACCCATGTCCCGCGAAGGCACGGCCTGAAGCTCCAGTGGAATAATGCTATTAAAAGCGCCGGATACCGGACCAAGCAGATAGGCAAGCATGATATAGATCGCGAACAGCGCCGTCACGATTGTTACCAACCCACCGTCTTCGGCACTTTGGTAAATCGCATAGCCCACGAAGATGCCCATTGGGATAACACAGACATAGGTGAAAATACCCGCGGCCCAGAACACGGCATAGGGAATGACACTTAGACCGGAGCCACCAATATTGCTTGCAATAAAGACCAGCTCGGCCGCCCCTTTGAACAATAGCCAAGCAAGCCCAAGACCGAACAAAAGACCAACAACTCCCGCAAGTATCTGACGCATGTTGACGGCCATGCCCTCAACCAAACGAAACACAAGGCCCGTGGCAACAATCGATCCAGCGACCAAGACGGGAAGCCAAAGTGTGCCGCCCCAGATCAGCCAATACGCAAGGAATGGATAGATCGCCGTCAAGATCAGCATCTTCCGGGGAAATATCTTGCCAAACAACGCAGGTGCTGCCGCCACAAGTAGCAACAAGAATGCAACGAGCGGACGCCAGTATGCATCTTGCGGATATTTGAACCCAAAAACCAAATGGTCCCAGCGATCCACAAGAACTGCAAAACAAGCGCCTGTCTTGCCTGCCAGGATGTCTCGGCATTCACGGATCGAGTCTGCCTCCCACACACCATTGTAGAACCACGGTGCGGCGCCAGAAACGATGCTAATAACAAAATAAAGCGCAATCAGTGTCAGAATGGTATTGAACCACCCCGAGAACAGATTCTCACGGATCCATTTTATCGCTCCCGTCTCGCGCGTTGGCGGCGGCGAGGGTGGAATTTCTGACGTCCGCACAAAGGCGACGTTTTGAGCAGGTGTGTCACTCATATCAACGCTCCTGAAGCTTCATGCGGTTGTTGAAGATGTTCATGAAGAACGAGATCAACAGCGACACAGTGAGATAGAACAACATCAGCAATAAGATGGTTTCAATCGCGCGACCCGTCTGCAAAAGGGTGATCCCTCCAAGCGTACCGGTGACATCCATATACCCCACGGCAATCGCAAGCGACGAGTTCTTGGTGATGTTCAAGTATTGCGAAATCAACGGCGGAATGATGACCCGGAGCGCCTGTGGAAGAACCACAAGGCTCATGATCTGGTTCGGCCGAAGCCCAAGCGCGCCCGCGGCTTCTGTCTGACCCTTCGAGATCGCAAGGATGCCCGCGCGGACGTTTTCCGCAATAAAGGCCCCGGTATAGATCGCCAGAGCGAACCAAAGCGCGATGAGCGAGCCAAGGATCGTGATGCCACCACGGAAGTTGAATCCCTTAAGTTCAGGATACGACAGCGTGATCGGATTTCCGAGGATCAGTTGAACCAGGATGACCGGAACAAAGAACAAGGCGATCGACGGCCACAAAACCGGAACCATCTTGCCGTGGTCGAAAAGCTGTTTTCGCGAATAGCGCCGATACGCGAAAATCCCGACAATCGAGGCAAGCAAGACCGCAACGACGATCATCGACCCGTCGCCCCAAATCGGCTTGGGCAGGTAGACACCCCGGTTTGTCACAGCGATCGTGTCAAAAAACATCATTGACGCGGTGGCGTCGTCGCCTCTGAAATCGCGCGGTGACGGTGCCACATTGATCATGATCGAGAAGATAATCAGGATCCAGATAAGCACTGGCACATTGCGGAAGATCTCGACGTAGACCGCCATGATCTTGCTGACGATCCAGTTGTTCGACAATCGCAGCACGCCCGCGACCACGCCAAAGATAGTGGCGGTGATGCAAGCGAGGAACGCGACGAGCAGGGTATTAAGAAGACCAACAACAGCTGCACGCCCGTGACTGGACTGGCTGTCATAGTCGATAAGACGCTGGTTAATATCGTATCCAGAAGGCTCGCCCAAAAAGGCGTAGGAGATATTAAGGCCGGCAGCCGTCAAGTTCCGCACCAGATTTCCGCCGACGAACGCCATAAAGGCGATGATGGCGATAAGTGCGATGAACTGAAAAGTTAGGGATCTATAACGCGAGTCGTTCAAAAGCATTGAAAGCTTGAATGACCCGGTCGAGGCCGTGACCGGCCGGTCGGCAAGTGTCGTCATGAGTGACGTTCCCCGTCGAATTGGCGCTTATTTTCGCACTCTTGTTGGTGCATGCGCGGTCCAATGTCTGGCCTTACCAGTAGACCAGAAGGCAAAAGGGCGCGAATTAAATCGCGCCCCTTCTATTGTTGTTAACGGAACGGTGGCGAGTAAAGAAGTCCGCCGTTGGTCCACTGTGCGTTCAAACCGCGAGCCAGACCGATTGGAGTGGCCTCACCGATGGTCTTTGCAAAGATTTCACCGTAGTTGCCAGCAACGCCGATGGCACGCACTGCCCAGTCACTGTCTAGACCCAGCATCCCGCCAAGGTCACCTTCGCTGCCCAACAAGCGGTTGATTTCCGGATTGTCGGTACCAGCAGCCAGCTCAGCAAGGTTGACAGACGTCACACCAAGCTCTTCCGCAGCGATCAGTGCGTTCAGCGTCCAACGAGCAATATCAGCCCATTCGCTGTCACCGTGGCGAACAAGTGGGCCAAGCGGCTCTTTCGAGATGATCTCAGGCAGAATCGAATGTGCCGTTGGATCTTCGAAGTTTGCACGTTGTGCGGCCAAAGCCGAAGCGTCCGTGGTGTAAGCGTCGCAAGCGCCTGCAGTGTACTGCTGGGCGGCTTCTGCACCGGTTTCAACTGGCACTGGCTCGTAAGAGATGCCGTTACCGCGGAAAAAGTCCGCAAGGTTCAGCTCGGTCGTGGTGCCGGTCTGAATACAAATGGTTGCACCGTCGAGTTCTTTGGCCGACGAAACACCCAGATTACGATTTACAATGAAGCCCTGGCCGTCATAGTAGTTAACACCGGTAAATTCGAATTTAAGGTCAACGTCACGGCTGAAAGTCCAGGTCGTGTTACGCGCAAGCAGGTCGATCTCGCCCGAAGCAAGCGCTGTAAAGCGGGTCTTGCCAGTTGTTGGAACGAACTCGACAGCGGTCGGGTCACCCAGAACAGCTGCAGCAACCGCGCGGCACACAGCCACGTCGAAGCCTTGCCATACCCCGTTTGCATCCGGCTCAGCGAAGCCCGGAACGCCCGTTGTCACGCCGCAGTTCAATTTGCCACGTGCTTTAACTTCGTCCAAAGTCGAAGCGCCAGCGACACCCGCTGCCAAAGCAGCGGTCGCCAAGGCGCCAAAAAATATAGTCTTGTTCATTTTTACCTCTTCCTGATTTTCCGTAAATGAGCGGTCGTACAGACTCTCCCAAGCCTCACACAAAGCTGGATCGCAGCAAGCTACGATCCAGTGCCGCGCAGTCTGCGAGGATTCAGGTACTCACGTCAAGGGCAGGTGCCGCTTTTCTAAGCCACCCCACTTCCTTCATAAGGATTTTTGAAATCATAGCCTTAACTGTTCCATCCCGGACGATCACATAGACC
>NZ_CALJXO010000219.1:0-15402 GCF_937988555.1 uncultured Boseongicola sp.
GCGGATCGCCCCGCAAGGGGCGAAACAGAGAACACAGATTACTCGGCGTCGGCTTCTGCTGCAGTTTCTTCACCAGTTTCCTGATCGATCATCTTCATCGATAGGCGCACCTTGCCGCGGTCATCAAAGCCCAGAAGCTTGACCCAGACTTCCTGACCTTCTTTCAGAACATCCGACGGATGGTTCAGACGACGGTTCTCAATCTGGCTGACGTGCACAAGACCGTCGCGCTTACCAAAGAAGTTCACAAAGGCGCCGAAATCGACGATCTTCACGACCTTGCCTTTGTAGACTTTGCCTTCTTCCGGCTCGGCCACGATCGAGTGGATCATGTCATAGGCCTTCTTGATAGCGTCACCGTTCGGCGAGGCGATCTTGATGATACCTTCGTCGTTGATGTCGACCTTGGCACCGGACACTTCCACGATCTCGCGGATGACCTTACCGCCCGAGCCTATCACTTCACGGATCTTGTCGGTCGGGATTTGCATGGTCTCGATGCGAGGTGCGTGAACCGAAAACTCGGACGTCTCCGACAGAGCTTTGTTCATCTCGGACAAGATATGCATCCGGCCTGTCTTCGCCTGTGCAAGCGCCTTTTCCATAATTTCAGACGTGATGCCTGCGACTTTGATGTCCATCTGCAGCGATGTGATGCCGTTTTCGGTACCCGCTACTTTGAAGTCCATGTCGCCAAGGTGATCTTCGTCGCCCAGAATGTCGGACAGGATCGCGTAGGACCCGTCGTCTTCCAGAACCAGACCCATTGCCACACCGGCAACCGGCGATTTCAGCGGAACGCCCGCATCCATCATCGACAAAGAGCCACCACAGACCGACGCCATCGACGATGAACCGTTGCTTTCAGTGATCTCGGACACCACGCGCACAGTGTAAGGGAAATCAGTTGCTGCAGGCAGAACCGCCTGAAGCGCACGCCAGGCAAGCTTGCCGTGACCGATTTCGCGACGGCCTGTAAAGCCGAAGCGACCCACTTCACCGACCGAATAGGGTGGGAAGTTATAGTGCAGCATGAAGTTTGAACGATACGTGCCCGAAAGCGCGTCGATCATCTGCTCGTCGTCGCCGGTACCAAGCGTGGTAACAACCAGACCTTGTGTCTCACCACGGGTGAAAAGCGACGAACCGTGGGTCCGCGGCAGAATGCCGGTTTCTGCAACTATATCGCGAATTTCGTCCGTTGCGCGACCGTCGATACGACGGCCATGCTTGACAACATCACCGCGCAGAACTGCCGATTCCAGCTTCTTAAGGGCTGAACCAAGGTTCTCGTCTGCAAGCTGCTCTTCGCTCAAGGTTGCCTTGATCGCGTCGCGAGTTGCGCCAACGGCTGTTGTACGCTCCTGCTTGTCGGTGATCGCATAGGCCGCACGCATATTGTCTTCGCCGGCGGCTTTAACAGCGGCAAAAAGGCCGCTGTAGTCAGGAGCCTGAAAATCGAACGGCTCTTTTGCGGCATCTTCGGCCAGATCGATGATCAGGTCGATAACCGGCTGCATCTCCTGATGCGCAAAGTTTACAGCGCCAAGCATCTCGGCTTCTGTAAGCTCATATGCTTCAGATTCCACCATCATCACGGCGTCTTTGGTGCCGGCGACAACCAGGTCGAGACGCTGCTCGGGGTTGTTTTTCAACTCGTGCATATCGTCGACGGTTGGGTTCAGAATGTATTCGCCATCCTCAAAGCCAACACGTGCGCAGGCGATCGGACCCATGAAAGGAGCACCCGAAATCGTCAGTGCAGCAGAGGCTGCGATCATAGCGATGATGTCCGGGTCATTGACCAGATCGTGGCTAAGCACCGTGCAGATCACCAAAACTTCGTTTTTAAAGCCGGGGACAAACAGCGGACGGATAGGACGGTCGATGAGGCGCGAGGTCAGCGTCTCTTTTTCCGTCGGACGCGCTTCGCGCTTAAAGAAACCGCCCGGAATTTTACCTGCGGCATAATACTTTTCACCATAGTGCACGGTCAGAGGAAAGAAGTCCTGACCCGGCTTTTGGCTTTTTGCGAAAGTCACGTTGGCCATCACGGAGGTCTCACCATATGTGGCGATAACTGAACCGTCTGCCTGACGCGCAACTTTGCCTGTTTCCAGTGTAAGCGTCTCTTCGCCCCACTGAATGGATTTTTTCACTTCATTGAACATTTTTCGTATCCTGTTTGGGCCTGTCTCGGCGGTCCGAGTGCCCGATTAAGTGGCGGCCCCATTGCCGCCGACCCCTCTTATCATTTCATGCGCCAGGGTCAGTGCGTCACGTCTCAGATAGGCCGCCCTTACAGGAAAATACGCGCTTTGGAAATGAATTTTCACGTTGGTGCGGGGTGTAGTGCGTTCTGCGCATGGCCAAAGGCTCGACTTTTGGGGCTGCGCAATCATTTAGGAGAGTGAAATGTTGAATTTTCGCCCCTTTTTCAGCGCGGCGGTGTCCATTGCTCTGGCGACTCCGGCGATTGCTGCCGACGCCACGTTGATTGTGGATCGCAGCGCGCAATCTGTTGCACTGTATTTTCAAGATGGCGGCGACTGATCTCAGGCGGATCTTCGGGATGGGGGCCGAAGGGTTACCGGCGAACGATGGAACGGTTGATGTGCGCGGCTTTATGACGGGACGTTCCCGCTTGCCGACGAGATTTTTGCGTCAAGTACGGTGCGCTTGGGCGGCACTACGACCCCATTTGAGGCGCGTTCGATGATGGTGCATGACCCGGATATAGGGCCGGATTTTACATCGCCCTATGACGCTGAGCTTTCGATCGCCGTCTGCACCTCGCCTGAAACGGTGCAAAATATAAGCCTTGCGACGCTCGAAGGGTATCTGGGGTTTTTCGGGTGGGAGGTCGGCGGGTTTGCCGAGCTGGTGATCGAGCTTCCGGAAACCGGCCGTGGCGTCCTTGAGTTGCGCGTGCGGGAGTTCATTCCTCACGTCGAGGTTTGGGATCAAACTGTGTCTTTGCCAGATGGCGGAGCGCTAACGCTTTGTGCGCCTGAACCTCGGGAGCAAGGGGCTGCGGGTTGGCTTGCAGTGATTGCACTGGCGTTTGCCGCTTTTGCTGCCGGAATGATCTGGCCAAGAACACCAAGAAGGCCGCGAATAGCCACCTAAGACCCGCGCCGGATCGTCGCGCAGTTCTGGAGTGGCCGAGCGCAAGCAATTACCTATAGATTACGGAAAACCTAGTTTGGGTGACTAGAATGCGTAAAACTCTGTCTATTGCGGCAATGCTTATGGCGACTTCGGCGGTTGCTAGCGAGCAAGTTGGCACGATCAAAGTATCGGATCCAGTGATCTATAAAGCCTTCGAGAATGCGAGGGCCGCTGGTGCCTATATGATGATTTCGAACATGGGTGCGGAAGGCGACCTGCTCGTCGATGTCAAGATTGAAGGCCGGATGGCGATGATCCACGAAAGCCGTGAAGAAGATGGTGTCATGCGGATGCTTCATGTTGAGGCAATTTCGATCCCTTCCGAGGGCATGGTCGAATTTGCACCCGGTGGCTTCCATGTGATGATTATGGGGCTTCAGCCTGGCGAATTTCCGACGGGCGACATGGTTGACGCGACGCTGGTCTTTGATCGCGCTGGAGAAGTGCCGGTGACTTTTGTGGTGACCGAGCAAGGCATGGATCACAGCGGGCATTCGGTGTCCAACTAGGACCCTTACTGCGAAAATGGCGCGGGGGTTTCCCGCGCCACATCGTTCGTTCTGGAAGGTCTTTCCGCGTCAGGCTGTCCGGCTCTTGTTGAACCGAAATCCCTTTTAGCGACGCAGGCCGAGGCGTTGGATCAAGTCCTGATAACGGGACTCTTCCTTGGCTTTGACATAGTCCAGAAGCTTCCGGCGCGTCGCGACCATCTTCAAAAGGCCACGGCGACCGTGGTTGTCTTTCTTGTGGGTCTTGAAGTGTTCGGTCAGCGTTGCGATGCGGCTGGAAAGAATGGCAACCTGAACTTCGGGCGAACCGGTGTCGCCTTCTTTGGTGCCGAATTCTTTCATAACTTTTGCTTTTTCTTCAGTCGTAATCGACATCGGGGTCTCCTTAGGGTTTGAGTGATGGCGCAAGCCGGGATGTCGTCCAGCAGGGCCCTTGGAGGGTCCGGCCCCAAATTGCGGCGCGGATGCGGGCGTATAGGAGATCTCGCCCCGTTTGCAAAGCGGTTTCTGGAGAGCGCTGCGACGGGCCTGAGTAGGTCAAGATTTCCGTGGATAGACCCTTTAAATTATAAGCCGGGCAGAACAGGCGAGATTGATGGAAATCCTTCTTGCGATACTCGGCGTGGGCCGTCTCGTTTCATTGGGGGGCAGCGGAGGCTCGGGTGGCGGCTTTGAAAGCTAAAAAACCCGACTTGACGGATCGAGGGTACGCCGGGTCCTGATTTGTTGACCGGAACCGTGTTTGACGATGTGATTTTTGGTCGTGCGGGGAATGACACGATCCGTGGTGATATCGGAAATGACTTTCTCGACGGCACTGGAGATGACGACGCCGAAAGCCTAGAGGGCTGGGAAGGCGCGGTTTAACCATCCGCGCAAGGGACCGCAATCCTACCTTTTGTCAAAACTTCTGGATCTACGCGAAAGTGAATTCATCAAAGAAGAAGCCGCCTGGAAACAAGACGCGGCGCGCGATGTTGCAGAGTGCGAGATAGAAGATGACGGCGGCCCGATGAAGTTTTGCGACAACCGCCGTTTCGGTTTCGATAACGCCTGATGGCTCGGACGCCTTGGAGCTTGCCGATGGCCGGGTGGCGGCAGTTTTGATCGGAGCCATAGATGCGGGTCCGCGAAACGTAAAGCTTGTGGCAGTGGATCAGACTGCCTCTGCCTAGGCGGGTGCCCAAGGGACTGGCGCCTGTAAATAGCTGACGTAAAGCGGATGGCGTGGATGTCGATCTTTGGTTTGTCCAAGACAAAGAAGCGGCGCTTCATGCTCGGACAACATTTGCGCCACCTCATTGCCGCGTCCGAGGTAGGCGCCATGCACTCCCCACGCACAGAGAATGTTGTCTGCCCAACCCGCAGCCTCGTGAAGCTGTGCATTATTGGCGTTGCCAATCGGATTACGCGCTTTCTTAAGTAATGCAGGTTCGGTTTCGCGCCAGGCAAAGATATTGCAGACGCGCATCGCGGCATAGCCAAGCTTGCGTGCGCGACGCTCGCAGCGTTCTACCGTGGGATCGTTCGCCAGCTCAGTGGCCTTCGACGGGTTCAGCATTACAAACAGAAGGCGTCCGCCGCTGGTGCCCCATGTCCGCGTCAAGGCAAAGCGATAGCGCTCGCAATCCGAATACACGGCGCTGCTTTCGGTGCCGTCGATGGCATGCGTCCGAGTGACGAGACTCACAATCGAAACACGCGCGTCGGACTAAGTTCACCGGACCGGTAAATGCCGACCGCAACGGGCTGTCCCTGAAACGAAGCCCATGCAAGATCGCCGAACTCAGCCTCGCTTGATATCACCATTCCTGGATTGCCGTTGCTAAGGCGCGCAGCCCCCTCGGCTGTGGTACGACATTCCGGCAAATCCGCGAGACCAACTTCAAGCGGCAAAAGTATTTCGTCCAACTCGGGTGTGCGCGCCATCTGGTTGACTTGATCCAAAGAGACCGCATCCTCAAGCGTGAAGGGACCGGACCAAATGCGGCGCAATTTTAGAACGTGCCCCAAACATCCCAAAGTCTCGCCGAGATCACGGGCAATCGCGCGGACGTACCCGCCTTTCCCGCATTCCATCTCAAGCGTGGCGTGGTCGGCGTCGGGGCGATCCATCAATTCCAGACGCTGGACAAAAAGTGGTCGGGCCGCGATTTCCACGCTTTCGCCCGCGCGGGCCAAGGCATAGGCGCGTTGCCCGTCGATCTTTACCGCAGAAAATTGTGGCGGGACTTGCAGGATGTCGCCGCTGAAGGCAGGGAGGGCTGCGCGAATTTCGGCGTCTTCCGGACGCGTGTCTGAAGTCGCTATTACCTCGCCTTCGGCGTCATCTGTGTTTGTGGCGGCGCCCAGTTTGATAGTAAATGAATAGGCCTTTGTCGCGTCGGTCACGAATGGCACGGTTTTTGTCGCCTCGCCCAATGCGATGGCGAGGATGCCTGTGGCCTCCGGGTCCAAGGTGCCTGCGTGACCTGCTTTGTTGGCGTCAAACGCCCAGCGCACCTTGCCGACTACCATAGTGGAAGACATCCCCGCAGGCTTGTCCACCACAACCCATCCTGAGATATCGCGTCCTTTTTTACGCCGTGCCACGTCGGTTCCCGCCTTTGGGTTGCATCAAAAAATGTCTGCTATCGGTTGCGGCGGGAGGCGTCAATCAGAGGCGCGCGTAACGGCCAGCATCGGTCCAAATGGAAATCCGAAATCGCGCCGGTTCAAGTCGGGTGCGTAAAGGCGGGATACCTTGCCATCGAGGAAAAGCGCATTGGGCGTGCCAAGCAGGTCGCGAAACAGCCGTGCAAAGTGGTGAAACGTGACCGGAACGTCCGAAATGACCGCGAAAACCGTCCCGTCCTCGGTGACGCCGACGCCGTTTCGAATGAAACGCGACGCGCTGTCTGGCAGGAAGCGGGGGTGAAGCGCGCCATCAATCACAAGCATCGGCCCGGATTGGGTAGCGAAGGTACAAGTCGGCGGATTGGCCGCGAAAGTGCGGCTTTCGATCACCGCAACACTCGCATCTTTGATGCAAAGCACTCCGTTTGGTAAAAGGCCAAAATTGCCCGGTCCTTCACGGGTGACAATTCCGACCTCTTCCATTCCGTTTTCGATATAGAGCCCGACCGGACTGCGATCCGAGTGATACATGCCGCCGTTCATCGCAAAAACGATATCACGTGTTTCGGCTTTTGCTTGGGCGATAATCCGGTCAAACGTACCAAGTATCGCACCTTCGTCATCGCGCAAATAAAGGCGGATGTTGTCGCTTGGTGCGCTCTCGCATACCGAAAAGGGTGTGTCTTCAAAAACGACCGTGCGACAACCCGCAGCCGTGGCCGCGCTTGCCGCCAAAAGCGTCAAACTAATCGCTGTCCAGATCGCGGCGAACATTGTCGTCTGCAAAAAGCCGACGTGTATCGTCAAGCCGGTCAAAAGTTTCATCTATTGCAAACCGGATTTCAGGAGCGAACTTCAGCGCCAGCCCTTTTGCGACAACGCGCCGGATCTCGGCACGGTTCTTGCGCAAGGCGGACAGCGCGGCGTCGCGGTCACCTCCGCCTAGGGGCAAAATATAAGCGGTTGCAACCTTCAGATCGGTCGAGCACCGCACTTCCCCCACCGTGATCGACATGCGGCCAAGGTCAGGGTCGTGTATGTCGCCTCGGTTCAGGACGTCGCTAAGCTTGCGACGGACCAATTCCGCCACGCGCAGTTGGCGCTGACTGGGTCCGGGACCATCATTGAAACGAGGCTTTGCCATACTGCGGATCTAATCGTTCGTGCAGGCTCCCGCAAGCGGCGCTTTTCTCGCGCGCCGCGAGGTCGTATGGAAGAGCGACAAAGGAGACAAAAGATGCACAATCTACCCGGTGTTGTGATCACAGGAGCCGCCGGCCGCATGGGTCAAATGCTTATCAAGGCCGTAAGCGAGAGCGATGCCATGCGACTGGCGGGCGTTCTTGTGCGGCCGGGGCATGCTTGGGTCGGCCTGGATATCGGGGCTGCGATGGGCGGTGCGGAGGTCGGCGTTGTTGTCAGTGATGATGCGTTGGAAACCTTCGCCGCGGCGCAGGCGGTCATCGATTTCACCGCGCCGCAAGCTACAGTTGCCTACGCTGCGACAGCGGCTCAGGCACGGATCGTGCATGTAATAGGCACGACGGGAATGGATGAAGGCGAGCTTGCAAAGATCGCGGCGGCAGGACGACATGCCACGATTATTCGCGCGGGCAATATGACGCTTGGGGTTAACTTGTTGACACTGTTGACGAAGAAAGTTGCCGAGGCGCTGGACGAGGATTTCGATATCGAGATTGTCGAGGCGCATCACCATCACAAAGTGGATGCGCCGTCTGGCACGGCGTTGATGCTTGGCGAAGCTGCTGCTGAAGGGCGGGGCGTGTCACTTGATGACGTGTCGGACCGTGGGCGCGATGGGATCACCGGCGCGCGCAAGCGTGGTGACATTGGGTTCAATGCGATCAGGGGTGGTGACATCGCGGGTGAGCACGACGTTATCTTTGCGGCCCCCGGCGAGCGGATTGTTCTGCGCCACATTGCGACGGATCGGAGTATTTTTGCCCGAGGTGCACTGAGAGCGGCGCTTTGGGGGCAGGGCCGCGACCCCGGTGAATACGAAATGCTGGATGTGCTTGGTTTGAACTGATCCAAGTGAGGGCGGCCCTCGTATCATGTGTGATATAATAGGGAGATGTTGAATGGGCCGCCTTGTGAAGCTTTTTACACTTTCGACCGCGGTTGCCGGGCTGTTTGCGACGACCTCTTTGGCGGAAGGGTTTGAGCGCATCGAAGAAGAGCTTAATTTTGTAAGCTTGATGAAAGACCGCAATCTCCGGCGCTTTGGCATTCGTATTCAGGTGCAGGACAATGGCCAGATACAGGGTCGCGCGTTCGGCCAAAGCGTGACCGGTGCCTGGGACTGGAACGGTGGGTTCTTTTGCCGCGATCTTTTCTGGGGCGGCAAGGAACTCGATGCAGACAATTGTCAGCTTGTCGAGGTCATGGGAAACACAATCCGCTTTACATCCGACATGGGCAGTGGCGATTCCGCTGACCTTAGTATCGAGTAGCGCTCGCCAGACGGTCTTCCTGATATTAGCAAATCAGAAGTCGACTGCGATCCCTTTTTTCTCCCAATCACCGTAGCGGACAGGTTCGGGACCATCGCGCCCGCCAAGTTCTGTCGCAAGCGGATCGCCCTTGGCGCTCTTGCGCCGTTGTTCGGCTTCGGCCAAAGCGCGCTGGGCAGCCGCAGGCAGGGGGAGTTTTTCGTCTGACATCGCAAAAGGCTTCCTTGTTGTAGTATCCCCTTTGATATACGCGGGCGGCAACTTTGGACAAGGCGGGGCAGGCGGAATGACGCAAGCAGGTTTAGAGCCCAGACGGCGCGCTGTCGCACTGATGACGCAGGTGACCGAAGAGCATCTGCCGCTTCATACGCCGCATCGCCTTGATGAGGTGCTGATAGGGTTGCCGCCGGAAGAACGTGCGCGCGCTTTGCGTTTGGCCACCGAGGCCTTGCGCTGGGCCAACCGGTCGGATCGCCTTCTTGGCCCCCACCTGCGGATGAAGCCTGAGGATCAGGTGATGAACGCGCTGCGACTGGCGCTTTACGAAATCAATGTGACCGGTGCGCCAAGTCACGCGGCCGTCAACGCAGCGGTGTCGATTGTCAAGAAGAGCAAGGCCGGGCTGGTGAATGCTGTTTTGCGCAATGTCGTGCGCATGAAACAGGACTGGGATGCGTTGCCCCCCCCGCAGACTGCCAAATGGCTGCGCAAAAGACTTATTGCGACATGGAAAAAAGAGGCCGTCGCGGCGATGGAGATCGCGCATTCCCGCCCGCCAGCGTTGGACCTGACGGTGAAATCCGATGCAGCCGCCTGGGCCGAAAAGCTTGGCGCCGAGTTGCTGCCAACCGGCAATTTACGGCTTGCGGAGGCCGGGCAGGTGTCGGCAATCGAAGGCTACGACGATGGTGCATGGTGGGTGCAGGATGCGGGCGCCACACTGCCCGCGCTTATGCTTGACGCACAACCCGGAGAGCGCGTGCTTGATTTATGCGCGGCACCTGGCGGCAAGACCATGCAGCTTGTTGCAACCGGAGCAGATGTCACGGCTCTTGATATTTCAGACAACCGCGTGGTGCGCCTGCGCCAAAACCTTGCGCGTGTGGGGATGACGGCCGAACTTGTCATTGCGGACGCTTTGGAATGGACGCCTGAGGCCGCGTTTGACGCCATTCTTCTTGATGCGCCCTGCACCGCAACCGGCACATTGCGCCGCCATCCTGACCTTGGATATGCCAAAGACGGCACCGAGCTTGAAACACTTGTTCCGTTTCAGTCTGAGTTAATTGACCGCGCCCTCGGGTGGCTGAAACCCGGCGGACGTCTGGTCTATTGTACGTGCTCGCTGTTGCCGGAAGAGGGCGAGGCGCAATTGGCAGCTGCCTTGAAACGCCATCCTGATTTGACCGTTGGGACGTTTGTTCCCGAGGGCGTCGATCCTGCTTGGGTCGCACCGGGTGGAGGCTTGCGTTTGCGCCCTGATTACTGGGCAGAACGCGGTGGGATTGATGGCTTCTTTACCGCATTGCTGCAAAAACCCGCCTGAGCCGAATAATTTTCATGACGCGCCTAGGGGTCTTCGGATATCCTTTGCGTTAAGGTCCGAAGCAATCGGACGGTAGAGGCAGGGCGACCACGTTGTCCAGAGACGAAAGTTGGAACGCGCGAAAGACGCGCTTTATGAACCGTTTGCACGCGCGTGTGGCTTCGTTCTCGCGCCCGGCAACGGCATTTTCCACAACGCCTGAACCCCGAACAATAGGCTCATTTGCCCGGGGTCGTCAGATCACGGGCGGCAACTTCCTGTTCGCCGGTTTTCTTGTTGAAGCACCAGAAGTCGCAATTTGGGACTTGCCGATGCCGGACGAAGGCTTCGAAATTGAAATCCACGGGTTCACTTGGCTTGATGATTTGGCGGCTGTTGGTGATCACCATGCGACGAAGCGGGCGCAGCAGTGGACGCATGAGTGGATCGCTCGCAACGGTCGTGGCGCTGGCCCCGGCTGGACGCCTGATCTGACCGGGCGGCGGTTGATCCGCTGGATTAATCACGCGATCCTTTTGCTGAATGGTCAGGAACGGGAAACCAGCGAGGCTTATTTCCGGTCTTTGGCCTCACAGACGCTTTTCCTTAGCCGCCGGTGGAAGGCAGCGTCGCCCGGTTTGCCGCGGTTTGAAGCCCTGACAGGTTTGATTTACGCGGGCCTCGCGCTTGATGGGATGGACGCGCATGTGGGCGAGGCAACCCGCGCCTTGGCGCAGGAATGCGCGCGCGAAATTGATGCAGGCGGCGGGCTTTCGACCCGAAATCCCGAGGAACTTCTTGAGGTCTTCACGCTGTTGAATTGGGCGGCGGCGGCGCTTCAGGATATGGGGCGCTCACCGGGCGTGGCACATATTGCGGCGATCGAAGCCGTGGCGCCGGTGTTGCGGGCGTTGCGCCATTCAGACGGTGGGCTTGCGCGGTTTCATGGCGGCGGGCGTGGACTTGAGGGCCGACTTGACCGGTCCCTGGCCTCGTCGGGCGTGAAAGCCGTCACTAACGAAGGTCTGGCGATGGGCTATGCGCGCGTCAGCCATGGACGCACCAGTATTATTGCCGATGCGGCCGCACCACCACGGGTGAATGCCTCTGCCAACGGCCATGCCTCGACCCTGGCGTTCGAGCTGACGTCGGGTCGGCGGCCCGTCATCGTGAATTGTGGTTCCGGTGCGACGTTTGGCAAAAGTTGGCGCCGTGCAGGCCGTGCGACCCCAAGCCATTCTACGCTGGGGATCGAAGGTCTGTCGTCTTCTCGTCTTGGGGCGGCGGGCAAGATGTCGGATCGTGATTCGGAATTGCTGACGGATGCGCCGCGCGACGTCCGATTCGAGCGCGACGACGCCGACGGCGGCACGCGACTTGTCGCCGGGCATGACGGGTATCTGACAAGCCATGGGCTGACCCATGTGCGCACCCTGCACCTTGGCTATGACGGGCGCGCTTTATCGGGCGAAGATACGCTGATCGCCTTTAACGCATCAGATCGCAAACGCTTTGATCTGGTGTTTGATAAATCAAAGCTGCGCGGCATTCCGTTTTCCGTGCGGTTTCATTTGCACCCCGACGTCGATGCAACGCTAGATATGAACGGGACCGCAGTTTCGATGGCGCTTAAGAGTGGCGAGATCTGGGTTTTCCGCTCCCATGGCGAGGCCTCGATGGCGCTTGAACAAAGCGTCTATCTTGAAAAATCGCGCCTTTCTCCGCGTGCGACCAAACAGATTGTTCTCTCTGGCACGGCGATGGAGTATGCCACGCGCGTGAGCTGGTCCCTTGCCAAGGCGCAAGAGACCCCGTCGGCCATTCGTGACTATGCGATGGACGACATGATGGCCGTGGATTGAGAAAGAAAAGAAGACATCAATGATGAGTGACGTTCAGCCGGTACGCCGGGCTCTGTTGTCTGTTTCAGACAAGACGGGCCTTGAGGATTTTGCAAAAAACCTTGCGGTTCAGGGGGTTGAGCTGATTTCGACCGGTGGGACCGCCAAGGCGCTTCGGGCTGCGGGTCTTGAAGTCAGGGATGTGTCCGAGCTGACGGGCTTTCCTGAGATGATGGATGGCCGTGTGAAAACACTACATCCGGTGGTGCATGGCGGCCTTCTGGCGCTACGCGACGACACCGATCACGTCGCTTCGATGGAAGAACACGGGATTGGCGCGATCGATCTGGCGGTTGTGAACCTGTATCCGTTTGAGCAAACCGTGGCAGGCGGTGCCGACTATGCCACCGCGATCGAAAACATTGACATCGGTGGTCCGGCGATGATCCGCGCCGCGGCGAAGAACCATAAATTTGTCAGCGTCGTTGTTGATGTCGCCGATTATGAGGCGGTCCTTGCGGAGATTACGGCCAACGGCGGAACGACCTATGCGTTCCGTCAGCGTCTTGCGGCGACGGCTTACGCGCACACGGGGGCGTATGATGCCGCTGTTTCGACTTGGATGGCGAATGCCTTGGGGGATGCGACACCGCGTCGCCGGGTCTTCGCGGGCGTGTTGGCGCAAGCGCTGCGCTATGGCGAAAACCCGCACCAGGCGGCGGCGTTTTATACCGACGGCTCGGATGTTGCAGGGCTTGCGACCGCAATCCAGCATCAGGGCAAAGAACTGTCCTACAATAATATTAACGACACGGATGCGGCCTTCCGCTTGGTCGCTGAATTCGCGCCCGAGGGTGGTCCGGCCGTGGCGATCATCAAGCACGCAAATCCAAGCGGTGTCGCGCGGGGGGCTACATTTGCCGAAGCGTTCGGACGCGCGTTTGATTGCGACCGCACCTCGGCTTTCGGTGGGATCGTCGCATTGAATGGCACACTGGACGCTGAAACTGCTCATGCGATCACCGGGATTTTCACCGAAGTCGTGATCGCTCCGGACGCAACCGAAGAGGCCAAGGCAGTCTTTGCGGCGAAGAAGAACTTGCGTCTTTTGACGACCCAAGGCCTGCCTGATCCGCATCTTGCGCGCCTTGCCGTGCGCCAGGTGGCCGGAGGCTGGCTCGTGCAGGATGATGATACTGGGCATGTGGGCGAAAGCGATCTGAAGGTTGTCACGAAGCGCGCGCCGTCCGCTCGGGAAATCGCTGATCTGCAATTTGCTTGGACAGTTGCGAAGCACGTTAAATCCAATGCGATTGTTTACGCCAAGGATAGTGCGACCGTGGGCATCGGGGCAGGGCAGATGAGCCGCGTCGACAGCTCGACCATCGCCGGATTGAAGGCGGGCCGCATGGGGGGCGACATCGGCGCGGCGCAAAGTCCCGCTATTGGATCTGTTGTGGCGTCCGATGCGTTCTTCCCCTTCGCTGATGGACTTCTGGCAGCAGCCGAGGCTGGTGCGACGGCGATCATTCAGCCAGGTGGGTCCAAACGGGACGACGAAGTCATTGCCGCGGCCGACGACGCGGGCCTTGCGATGGTCTTCACGGCCATGCGACACTTCCGTCACTGATGGTTAGCCTTGCCCCCATGACCCGGACTGCAATTGCGGTTTTTGTGATTGATCAGATCGTTAAGATCTGGGTCGTGCAGTTGTTGGACCTGAAAACCGTTGGTACGATCCTTGTGGCACCACCATTTCTCATACTTCGGATGGCGTGGAACGAGGGGATCAACTTCGGGTTATTTTCCGGGGCTGGCGATGTAATGCGCTGGGTTTTGATCGCGCTGGCTTTGGCCATTTCGGCGTGGATCGTCATCTGGATGCGGCGCGACAGGCCGGGCCCTTCGGTGCAGATTTCGGCCGGGTTTGTGCTTGGCGGGGCGATTGGCAACATCATTGATCGGCTGATTTACGGGGCTGTGGCGGACTTTTTGAATATGTCGTGTTGTGGCTTTGAAAACCCCTGGTCCTTCAACGTTGCGGATATTGCGATTTTCGTTGGTGCGTTTGGTCTGATTATTCTGGCAGGCGATCCGCCAAAGGACCGTGACGCCAAGGCCAAAGCGGGCTAAGACAGGCGTTATGATCCGAGGAAACTGGTACATGTCGACCCGTACACTACTGTTGCTTGCTGCTTTGACGCTTGCCGCCTGCGGTAACAGCACCGAGCGCATGCCGAACCTTTTGAATATCTCGCAGTCAGGAAGTGCGGGTCCCGACGAGTTCGGGGTTTTGCCGACCGAGCCATTGGTTATTCCCGAAGACCTTGCTGCTTTGCCGCGACCAACCCGCGGTCAGACAAACCGTACCGATCCAACACCGCGCGCCGAGGCGATCGTGGCGCTTGGTGGCAATCCGGCGGTTCTGTCACGTGCCTCCAATGATGGGGCCTTGGTGCGCTACACCGGGCGCTTTGGTGTCTCGCCAGACATTCGGACAACGTTGGCTGCGTCGGACCTGCGCTACCGCCAGCAAAACGATGGCCGTCTGCTTGAACGGATGTTCAACGTGAACGTCTACTTTCAAGCCTACGAGTCGCTCTCGCTTGATCAATACGCTGAACTTGAGAGGTTGCGGCGCGCAGGCATCCGCACGCCTTCGGTGCCACCAAATCCGGCCCGATAGCGCAAGTGTGCCTCACAAGTCCGTTGGTCCAACTTGAAGCAGCGCGCAATCGCCCTCATTTGTTTGCGAGACACTTTATTTAAGGAGAGGCCATGCGTCGGTTCATTACGGTCATTATTCCCTTTGTTATAGCCCTTGCAGGGCCGTTGCGGGCGGCGGATGTCACCTCGTTTTCACTGGATAACGGTATGGACGTGGTGGTTTTGGAAGATAATCGCGCGCCTGCGGTTGTGCATATGGTCTGGTACCGGGTCGGCTCTGCGGATGAGCCGCGCGGGGTTTCTGGGATTGCGCATTACCTTGAGCACCTGATGTTCAAGGCGACCGACGAGCTTGAAGCGGGCGAGTTTTCGGCGACAGTGGCGCGCAACGGTGGCAGTGACAACGCCTTCACGTCCTACGATTATACCGGCTATTTTCAGCGCGTCGCCTCGGATCGACTTGAGTTGATGATGCAGATGGAAGCCAGCCGGATGGACGGTCTTGCGCTTGTGCCGGAAGATATTGCAACCGAACGCGATGTGGTGATCGAAGAGCGCAACCAGAGGACTGAAAATGATCCCGGCGCACTTTTTGCCGA
>NZ_CALJXO010000220.1:0-19216 GCF_937988555.1 uncultured Boseongicola sp.
TCCACGACCGGCGCCTGAGCGGTGCGTGCTAGCTAAGGGACGGGATTGTGGGGCACCGCGCAAACCCTTACTTGAGGCCTGAAGCTACGCGTGCATACGGCGACTTGATCATCGGCCAGCCAGGACAGTTATGAAAAATCACACTCAGAGCAACAAGGCGGGTATGCCTGAGGGCAGGCCAGATGCGGTGCACCCGAGCCTTAAAGCACTTATAACAACCGGCGACATGTCGCCCGACGCCGTCAACTATTTCATATCCGGGCTTGTGTCACCGCTTGTCGAGCCTGGAGCGTTAACCTTTCTCTGGCGCGGCGAGGCAGTTTCGCTGGAACTGCTTCGGTGGATCCATGCGGGCGTCGACCGGCTTGTCTTCCAACGCCTAGCTGGCAGCGATCTTTGGGTTCTTAGGGTATCAGTTCAGGACGGCGGCCGATTTGAATATAAATTGAAAGTGGCGTTTCCAGGCGGGGAGGAATGGGTTCTTGACCCCATGAATCCGCATCGTGCCGGCGATCCCTTTGGTGAGAATTCGGTCGCGATGACCTTCGGATATGCTCCTCCGGAATGGAGCCGAAATCGTGGCGCACCAGATGGCCTCATCGAAGAACTGAAGATCGAAAGTGCGGTATTCGGCCGGACCCGAACAGAGCGCATTTACCTACCTGATGGGTACGACACGAACGAGACCTATCCACTTGTCGTCATACATGATGGTGGTGACTACGACGAATATGCCGACCTCACTGTTTCGCTCGATAATCTGATTGATGCCGGTGATATTCCGCCTCTGATAGCAGTTCTTATTGAGGCCGATGATCGGATGAGCGAGTATCCTAAGGGCCGTCGCCACGCGCGATATGTCGCCGGAGAGCTACTGCCTGCGGTGATAGAGAGCTATTCGGTTTCGAAGAAAGCCGAAGAACGTATACTTCTTGGCGCCAGCTTGGGTGCCGTCGCATCATTGGCGACGGCCTTTCGATTTCGCGGCGTTTTTGGCGGCCTAATCCTAAAATCGGGTTCTTTCGTCTTGGACCCTTCGAAACTGAGTAAGCGACCACACGTCGTTTTCCACCGCGCCGCCCGACTGGTTGATGTCGTCCGCCGCGCACCGGCACTGACCGGCACGAGAGCCTTCATATCGACCGGTGAGCTAGAAGGTCTGGCAGATGATAACGAGGCCCTTGCGGATCTTTTGCGGAATAGCGGCGTAGATGTCATGTTCAAAAGCTCGTGGGACGGTCATCATTGGCACAACTGGCGGGATCAGTTGCGGGACGCGTTGATCTGGGTCCTTAAATCTAGGGCGGACGAATAGACTCGGCTCAATACTTTGCGTGTCGCTTGGAGGCAGGGGGAATCCATGGCTAAGAACTTAAAGCACATAGGGCTCTCACTAGGGGCTGATATTTGTTGGCCCATCGCTTATGAAAGCCTGTTCGAGGCACTCACCAAAGATGGCCTAAAGGTTAGCGGAAAGACGCTAGACTTCGCTGTTGAACGCATAACAATCGAGCCATTCAGCCTTCAACAGCCTGTCAAATATGACGTTGTGATCGACCGGCTCACGCATTGGTATTCCACAAGCCGCGAATGGATCAAGAAAGCTATCCTGATCGATGATCTTTATGTCTACAACAACCCTTGGTCGCTTCAGTCGAACGAGAAACACACCAGTTATGCAGCGATGCTGCGGCTGGGGCTTCCCGTGCCCGAGACCTGGATGCTGCCGCCCAAGGCCTACGATCCGTCTGATGATCTTGAAGCCACGTTGACCAAATATGCCCGTATGTTCAACCTGGACGAGATTGGAGATAAGATCGGCTACCCCCTATTCATGAAGCCCTATCACGGAGGCGGCTGGAAGGGCGTTACGAAGATAGACAACGCAAGTGAGTTGCATCGTGCTTATGATGCTAGCGGGACTGAAGTTATGAACTTGCAGGCAGCCGTTTTGCCGCATGACTTTTTCGTGCGCAACGTCGGGCTGGGTCCGCAAATCCGTCATGTGAATTATGATCCCGGCGCTCCGTTGCACGACCGCTATCGTCAGGACATCAACTTCCTAAGCGCCGAGGATCAGCAGACGCTTAAGGACATGACACTGACGATCAATGCCTTCTTCGGTTGGGAATTCAATTCATGCGAAGCGCTAAGGCGCGACGGGATCTGGCAACCGATCGATTTTGCGAACGCATGTCCGGACAGTCAGGTGACGTCGATACATTACCATTTCCCCTGGCTTATTAAGGCTAACCTGCGCTGGTCGTTGTACTGTGCGGCCACCGACCGACAGATGCACAAAAACATGGAATGGGCACCGTTTTTCAAAATTGCCGATAGTGACCGATCCCCACGGCAGAAGCTGGCCGAATACGCCAAGATCGCCCACAAGCGGTTTGAAACCGAAGAGTTTCGCAAATTCTGCAAAAACCAGCTCAGTGACCTCGACGAACTGGCCTACGATTTCTTCGGTTCGGAAAAGCTACGCGATGCTATCCGCCAGAAGGTCCAAGCGCTGTTCCCTACACATGAACACGAGGAGTTCACCGAACTGTTCTGGGACCGGATCCAGTTGTGGCGCGATCAGGAGGGGCGGCACGGTGACAAAGAAGGTTTCTAGGTGGCGTTCTGACCGGCTGCATCGTGAGATCGCGCTGGCACGCTGGGGAGACTTCGGTCAGCCGGTGCTCCTATTTCCAACCGCCGGCGGCGATGCGGAAGAAATCGATCGGATGCAAGTGATCCGCGTTCTCGGCCCGCTGCTCGCGGAGGGACGCATCAAAATATACTCATGCGATAGTATTGCCGGCGCTGCTTTTGCGTCGAAAGAAGGATCAATTGAGCATCGCTGCTGGCTGCTGAACCAGTTCCACGAATATGTCGCTCACGAAGTGGTTCCGGCAATTCGCGCGGACTGCAACGACGAAAACATCGAAATCCTCGCGGCAGGGGCGTCAATAGGAGCGTTTAATGCGGTGGCAGTCACATGTCGCTATCCGCATCTTTTCCATACTGCGCTGGGGATGAGCGGCACCTATGATCTGGAAAGTCTATTGGATTTTCAAGGCAACAGCGAGTATTACTTCGCCTCGCCACTCGCCTTCCTACCGCACCTCGAAGGACCCATTCTCAAGACGCTTCAATCCCGGTTCATCGCGCTGCCTTTTGGCCAAGGTCGCTGGGAGAACCCCGCGGAAAGTTGGCGCATAGGTGAACTTCTCGGCGAAAAGGCTATTCCTAACCGCGTCGATGCCTGGGGAGAGCAATATGATCACGACTGGCCGACATGGCGAGAGATGCTGCCGCTCTACCTCGACGACCTTGTTTCCTGACCTTCGGTCCAAATGTGAACATCATCTTCGTCGAGCTCGCATCCCCGCATTTCCTTCCAATCAGCGCGAATGACTTTGTCAGAGGAAATTGACCTGAGACGGGCAGGGCAACGATCCAGCTTCGTAGAATGACAAAACGCAGCCCGTTTCATTGCTTTAAAACACGCTGGGGCAATCCGCCTGGCGGTGATGATGTACGTCCGCTTCCCACTTTCGCTTCGCAATGCGGAAGACTTGCTCCATGAGCGTTGTTTTCAGCCACCGCCGAAAAGCTCTCAATTGGCAGCCTACGGTTGCATGAGAAGAGCAATGCATCCTGCGCGCCCAGTTCTGCGCGACGCAAATGCAGGTCAAAGCCGCCGCTATTCGCATTAATCGTCTCCAGCTTGCTCGCTGCATCGAGACATACCGACCCTCCTATAGATTTGAGAGCGGCAATCAGGGCATCCATGTTCATGTCTCCGCTTCCAGTTTCAGGTTCAGCAGCTAAGGCGATCCCGGTCAAGCCAGCCATTGCTGGCAAAAAACCGAACCCTGTCACGATCCCAACTTGGATCATCGTGCGGCGCGCTATTCTTCGTCGTTCAACTGACACTGCGGTCCTCGTTCTTTACCCAATTGCTTTCAATCGTCGTTAAAAGTTAGCCCGCGTCTAAGGGAAAACAACGCCGGTCACATCTTCGCCAACAGCCCAAAGCCTGTCCGCCACCGCCGCATCAAGCGCTGCGCCGTCAATCACGCCAAGTGCCGGAAAACCGCCCATCTCTCCCGGGCCGTCGGGGCCAAAATAATCGCCCGATTTTACATGGCCCGTCGCTGCAACAAGTGTTGGCAAAGCCCCCTGCCATGCCTCCATGAACGTCATCTTACCAAGGATTGAGGGGTTCAGATGGCGCTGCAATTCGGTTTTAGTGAACCCCGGGTGGCACGCCACTGACAAAACGCCATCGCCTTTTGCGTCAGAGCGACGACCCAACTCAAGAGTAAAGATAATATCGGCCAGCTTGCTTTGGTAATACTCGCGGCGTGTGTCATAGGGCTTTTCGAGCCGCAGGTTGTCAAAATCAATCTGTGCACCGCGATGTGCAATGCTGCTCAGGGTGACGACACGCGAACCCGGCGTGGATTTCAGCATGTCATAGAGACGGCCGGTCAAGGCAAAATGCCCGATAAAATTGATGCCGAACTGACTCTCGAACCCATCTTCGGTCGCTCCTTCAGGCGGCATCATCACGCCTGCATTGTTGATCAATACATCTAGACGGGAATATTTGGTACGAAACTGCTCTGTATACTCCTGAACAGACTTGAGGCTCGCCAGATCAACGATCCCCGCGTTAATGCTACCTTCGATGCCCTCCGCCTTAATGTCTCGAACCGCTTGGTCGACCCTCTTGGCGTTGCGTCCTGCGATAATCACATCTGCACCAACCTTCGCCAAAGCGAGTGCCGCATAGTAGCCGATCCCGGAATTGCCGCCGGTAACAAGGATCGTCTTGCCCTTCTGACTTTGAAGATTTGCGTTGATCCAGTGCTTAAGGTCGGAATTCACATCACTGTGTCCTTTTTAAGAAACGATGCTGGAACAACTACTGCTCGCTCAGCAATCAACTTGGCAGACTATAATCGCATCTCCGCTGTGCGCCAGCACCGGCCGTTGGTAGACGTGCTTCCAACAACGGCTGTCCTGCGGGTTCAATCGCTCGACGCAACACTTTAGTCTTTTTGGAAAGATGGAGTGTGGAGCATGAAGTATCGTCCCCGAGTATTTTTTACCGACAAGCAAAAGTCAGAGATATGGGATCGTTGGCAACGCTCAGAGTCGATGAGTTCGATTGGACGCGGTTTTGATCGGGGATCATCCTCGATTTATCCGCTGCTTGCGCGCACTGGCGGCATCCGCCCACCTGATCGCATGAGGTCGCGTCTCGCTCTGACCCTGATCGACCGAGAAGAGATATCCAGAGGCCTGCGTGCGAAGGTGTCCTTGCGCTCAATCGCCCGAGCCTTGAAGCGGTCACCTTCGACAATCAGTCGCGAAGTCCGGCGCAACGGTGGCACCAAACTCTACCGTGCCGCGCGTTCGGATGACGCGGCGTGGAGCCGAGTTCCGTAGAAAAGGGCCAACGGATGCGCGCATAGCAAGCACACGACAGACGACACTGAAGGACGCCCCTTCGTCCTCGACGTTTATGAACTCTATTCCTTCACCACCGATGTGATGGCTGCAATGCTTTCAGAGCGTCAAAAACAATCGCGCTACATCATGAAATAAGAGCGTCCGATAGAACCCGTATTATAATTCGCCTGAAAGTGCTTAGCCAACTTGGTCTTGGGTTTTGGTGTCGAAATCGCTGGCGGCGTGGCGTTCGCGCAATTGCTCTTCAGGGGCGCCTGACGTTCGGTTCACCATTGCACCCCGCTTGTAGGCCGGACGTTCTGAGATTTCGTCCATCCAACGGATCACATTCTTGTAGATGTCGACGTCCAGAAATTCGCCCGCGTTGTAAGAAAACCCTTGTACTGTGCGGCCATACCACGGGGCGGTTGCCATGTCTGCGATGGTGTATTCGTTGCCCGCAAGATAGCGACGCGATGAAAGGTTCCGGTCCAGAACGTCAAGCTGCCGCTTAACTTCCATCGAATAGCGGTTGATAGGGTACTCAAATTTTTCAGGTGCATAGGCGTAGAAATGACCGAAGCCACCGCCAAGATAGGGGGCTGAACCCTGCAGCCAGAAGAGCCAGTTAAGCGCTTCGGTTCGACCTGGGCCCGAGGCAGGGAGGAATGCGGAGAATTTCTCTGCAAGATACAGCAGGATTGCACCGGATTCAAAGACACGACTGCCAGTGCTGTGATCCATTAGTGCAGGAATTTTTGAATTGGGGTTCAGCTCAACAAAGCCAGACCCGAACTGATCTCCGTCGTTAATCCGGATCAGCCACGCGTCGTATTCAGCGTCGTGGCCTGCCGCAAGCAGTTCTTCCAGAAGAACGGTAACTTTAACGCCGTTTGGTGTCCCTTGGGAGTAAAGCTGCAAAGGATGCTTGCCAACGGGCAGCGCCTTTTCATGTGTCGACCCGGCGATTGGCCGATTGATACTGGCGAATACACCCCCATTTTCATCGTCCCATATCCAGGTTTGGGGGGGGGAGTACGTCGACATTTGGAGACCCTCATCGGATGTTTTAGTCAAAAAAAGATGTAGTGTTTCTTTAAACAGGTTCAACCGCCAATCGGGCCTTCAACGTCGTACGAAGCGCCGGCAATCAGGTCTGACCTTCACGCACCCAGCGGTGACTGTCTGCAGCCCACACAATTCCATATAGCGCCAAAGCGTAAAGACCTGCACTTAGCTCTCGGCAAGCGTGAGTGTGCGTGTCACGATGCAGGTCAAAAATGAAAATAAATTGTCTGCAAAAGGCAAAATTGAGTGGCAACTCTCGTTGCCGCCTCATCCCAGTGCAGACGTGTCACCTATGGTGTCCGAGAAAACTTGGTTGAGTGGGGGACATCCTCTCCAGTCGGGACGTCTTCAAAGCTAGCCGAACTGCCGCTCTTGACGCAAAGCGTGGCCCCCGCGCGGCAAAAGGGCCGGGTGACTTTCCTATTCGCGACTTGTGCACATTGGTCTCAAGGACCCGGGGCGGGACTGCTATCGAGCCACGTTCTCCGATCAAGCTGCATGGGAGCGTGCTCTGCGTCCCAGGGCGTCCCCACAGACGGGAATGCTCCTGAACGAACGTCTCTATTTCTGCTTCAATTTTTCCAATTGGTCTTTTGTGTACTTTTCCGACCACTTCCCAAGTCGCTGCCTTGGCGTTCCGTCGGCTTCAACATACTTCGGTTTCTTTTCTGATTTTTTGGCCGCAGCAGGCTCTGACTTTGTCGTCGTGTCTTCAATTTCGAGCGCTACGTCATCTTTACTGAACCGCTCTCCAATAGAAGAGCCAAGCTGTTTGGCATAGTCGACGACCTTTTTACGCAAGTCATTTGCTCTTGAAGCTTCTTTTCGCACAAGAGCTTTGGCAACCTCTATTGCGTGTTTTCGTAAGTGTTTCGCCGACATGTCATCTAGGTTCAATGTCATGATCTCTCCTTTGCTACTATCAGGCTCAAATTGAGTTATGCTCAAAAGTTGGTGACGGCGTGATTAGGCGGCATTTTAAAGGTGCTTGATCCCGTCCTTAAACTCAACCCCCTGGATGACGTCTGGCAGGCGATTTGGCCCGGATATCTTTCGCCACTTCTTCTTGGCTGGCATCCTCAGCCTGAAGACCATAGCGAGGGCGGTCTTTCGGGTCAGGCATCCCTTAGTCTTGCATGTGCGGTTTCGAACCGTGGCAAAGACGCTTTCGATCGGGCCGGTGTTCTGATGTGCTTCCAATGCTCAGCCGGAAAGTCATAAAAGGTTAGCAACACGTCGCTATCCTTGGTCAGTTTCTTGACCGCGCGCTCGGATTTCACGCCGTAGGTTTCCACGAAGAGATCGATGGCCGCGATAGCCTCTTTCTTGGTCTCAGCCATCCAAATGTCCTGCAAATCAGCCTTTGCTTTCTCCCTTATAGACTTGGGCATCGCACCGGTGACGTTAGCTGTCTTATGGACCCAGCAGCGCTGCTCGCGCGTGGTGGGGAAGACATCCCTTAAAGCCGTCCAAAACCCGAACGCGCCATCGCCGACAGCTTCAATCCAGTCCCTGACGGCATGAGAAATGAACTCAGCGCCGATGTGAACTCATTCGATAGGCCAAGTGAAAGGGGCGGCAGATTGCTCTGCCGCCCTGAGTTTGCTGATCCGCCTTTACGAGGGAACGTGTGGTCTTAGTTAAGCGAGTAGACCAGCGACACACCGAATGGATTGTCCGTGCTTTTAAAACCAGCTTCGGGATCGGTGTGGTATTCGGTCAGAATGCTCGTACGGAGCGCCATCGCATCAGTCATGGAAACGTTCAGCGCGAGATCGTTGAAGGCCACGGTGTCGCTGCTCGAAGTGATCATGTCCGTGTCGTTGGTCACGAACACGGTGTCGTTCAGCTTGTGTGCATAGTCAGAGGCAAAACCAACCGCGCCTTCGCTAACGTCGGCCGAAGCCACGTCGCTGAATTTGGCGAAGCGGTAACCGGGACCGGCTTGAACTGACCACTGAATGTCAGGCGTGTTGTAGATGCGGTAACCTGCACCGAAGCTGACGAAGCCGTCGGACTCAAACGACGAGAACAGTCTCGCGCAAGTTAACATAATAAACCAATGGGGCGGATATGTGCGCGTGGTGGCATACGAATTATTATCGTGCGCCACTTGTATTCGCCCGCGCGTCACATGGTTTAAAATCGGGGTGCGTAGGGTGAAATTGCGCCGTTTTCTGGTTGGGGTAATTCGGCCAATATTCCTAAAGCAACCAACTCTAACCTCCACGTGGTCGCTGTTTGGAGCGCCAATCAAGCCTTTTGGGCACGTAGCCGTTACAGGGCTGCGAGGATGCGAGTGTACAGATTGCCCCTGACAGAAACCTCCACGAGTTAGAAGGCGCGGGTGTGGCGGAGGTGTCGGTGCCCATAAAATAGATGTGACGCTTCGGCTGTATCCAACGATTATTTCTCAATCGGCCCAAAAAACTGAAAGAATTTTGCAGCTGCGGTCACAGGCATGAACTCTAGGCTCGTTCCGAGCCATCAACCACCTTCAAGGGTCGTGACGCCGAAAAGCACCCCACAGCGCGATTGCACAACTCCGACCCGCGACACCCCCAAAACAAAAAATAGGGGCATTGGAACCAATTGCCGGATAGTCCGGTCACAAAAAGACCGCATGCTCCACAAAGATACCTTGGAATGAGTCCGCGAGCGTCGCAAAAGTGCCGCCTCTATGGGCGACACTGGTGCTTGTAGTAACGAGTGATTTGAGTGCTGGGGGTCGTCCGTCGAGGGCGGCCCCTTTTCCAAACACTTCAGGCAAATACACTGCCTCGGTGCTTGATCCCTAATCAATTCCCAGAACGCGGCAAAACTTTGACCTTAAAGGGGTTTGTTTCGCTCAGCAGGGTTCGTTTCCCTGCCTTTCTTGCTTTTGTCCAAACGCTGGACACAATACCTCCACCGGCGCCGTCAGCCGCAAATGGCTTGAGGCGGGTAGGGGCAGAGCGATCGCTAGTGAAGACTGGTTCGCATGCATCTGACAGCACCTCTGGCGCAGCTTGCCGGGTGTGTCGTTCTTCGTCTTGGCATTCACGACCCTTAAACCGCCCCATCAGGCAAATGAGCTATAGATTGCGGCCACACTCACGCTCCACCCACCGCGATGGCTGCCCGTGATTGAGATATCCGAAAAGGGAAACTCGAAGCATCAGCACCAGGTGAAAACCAGGCCAATCGTGGCAGCAGGTCGCGTACTGAAGCAAAGCGCAGCAGGATCAAGCATGTCTGCGAAGGCATCAATGGCGCGGACAGGGTTGCTCTCACCGACGTCGTCGAGATGTGAAGGCAGCAACATCGTCTGATGACGGGCAACATCTTCGATAAATTGCGCCATGGACACCCTCCGTACCGAATACGGAAACCATTCCATCATTTAGGCAAAGTTGCGGGAGTTTTCACACAGCCTCCGGATCTAGCTGACGTCTAAAATCAACTGTTGGATGTCTGCTTTCGCGCGCTTCCTAACCATCAAGTAGAGAAAGAATTTCCGTGCAGTTTTCTATCTTGCCGCCACAACAGTCCGCTATCAGGAATTGCACCAGGGCGTTCACAGTAGCAAGATTGGCAGCGTAGTGAATCTCGCGCTGATGGCGCGTGGCAACAAGGACGCCAGCGCGTTTAAGGATCGACAGGTGGCCGGACAACGTCGATGGTTTCGTGCCCAGTTGCCGGGAAATTTCCAAAGCAGGCAATCCCTCGGGGCCAACCCTGACGAGCAAGCGAAACGCGGAAATTCGGGTTGGTTGCGCGAGGGCTGCAAGGGCTTCAATTGCGTCGGTCTGCTTCATATTTCGGTATTGCCCGAAATAACGAAACTTGACAAGGCGCGACTGCTGAATTAGCCCCAAATTATTTCGGCGTTTACCGAACTGTGAAGCGAGGAGACACATGTGGCCGGAACTTTAATCACGTCCGAGGTGGACTTCGAGGCAAGCGGTAAACACTCTGGATTTCTGCGCGTGCCACATTCGGTGCATCGATCAGCATACGGCTGGATACCCGTGCCTGTCGTTTCCATCAAGAATGGCGATGGGCCGACGCTCTTGATTATGGCTGGCAATCATGGAGACGAATACGAAGGGCAGATTGCAGTATCCAACCTTGCACGAAAACTGGAGCATGCTGATCTTAGCGGTCAATTGATCCTGCTGCCGATGGTGAATTTTCCTGCCGCACAGGCCGGCTTGCGGACGTCTCCCATAGAAGATGATTTGCCTTATGCTTGGGTCTTTAAAAGTGGTGGCGGGCGCACCAGCACAGCGCACACTGCGATGAGCGCAGCCAACCGCAATGGCGTGATCAACGTCATGGCTGAACTTGGCGGCGACGGCGAGGTTACGCCTGATATTTTGCTACGCGCTGAGCATGGATTGCACCGCGTTCTACATGCGTTGGATATGTTGCCAAGCTATAGGCCAGATACAGCGCAGGGCACGCGCGAGCTGAATGTGCAGGGGTCAATCTTTGCCTATACGGCGGGCCTTTTCGAGCCGCTTAAGTCTATCGGAGAAGAGGTGTCCATTGGCGAAGTTGTTGGACGTATTCACCATCCCGATACGGCGCAGTCAGAGCCAGAAATTATAACGTCGCCCCATGAGGGGATCGCTTTGTGCAGGCGGGCGATGGCACAGGTCGTGTGCGGCGATGCGATGCTTCAGATTGCATCCGATGCCCGACCCCGCGCGGTTTAAGCATGTGCGCATACCCCGTATTCCTTGACGACCTACACTATGTGGCAACCGCGCTTGACGACTTAGTCGTTCGAGCCCCTGTGCTAGAAAATGAAGACGTTGACGCCGTGCTTGGTGAGCGATCCTTACCCAGGGCCGAGAACTTCCAACGCACCGGCGCGTTCAAAATCCGCGGCGCTTACAACCGGGTATTGAACCTAACGTACGAAGAACGTGCGCGTGGCACCGTCAACTATTCATCGGGAAACCACGCGCTTGGCTCGGTGCGGGCAGACCAAATGCTCGGATCGTCTGCCGTCATCGTGATGCTCACCGATGTGCCAGCAGCCAAAATTGCAGCAGCCCGCGCCCTAAGGGACACAAAATGTCACTAGAAAGACGGCTGATGGCCGAATGGCTGGGCACTTTTTCATTGCTTGCAACGGTCATAGGTTCAGGAATTATGGCCGAGCGGTTGGCCGACGGGAACGTAGCGATTGCACTCTTGGGCAATACGATACCAACCGGTGCGATCCTTGTGGTTTTAATCACCATCTTCGGTCCGATATCCGGCGCGCATTTCAATCCTGCGGTGACGCTTAGCTTTGCCATGCGGCGCGAAATCAAAAAGCGCGATGCCGGGCTCTACGTGATCGTGCAGGTGATTGGCGGCATCGTGGGCGTGCTTGCAGCACATGTCATGTTTGAACACCCACTGATCGATCCCTCAGCCACCACCCGCAGCGGTATCGGCCAGTGGGTCGGCGAATTCGTGGCGACCTTTGGTTTGGTCGGCACCATCCTAGCCTGCATCAAGGCGCGGCCTGCAGCGGTGCCTATGGCTGTGGGTCTATACATCACGGCTGCCTATTGGTTCACGTCATCTACGTCGTTTGCGAACCCGGCAGTCACGATCGCACGCGGATTTTCAGACACCTTTGCAGGGATCGCACCCACAGATGTGATCGCTTTTATTGCTGTGCAACTCGTCGCTGCAGTTTTGGCGACTTGGTTTTTTGGGTGGCTACTGGAAGACGAAAAAAATGACTGAACGTTTTGATTTTGATGAGGTGTTTGACCGGCGGGAAGTTCCAGCCCTCAAAGTGCACCGTATGGTTCTTGGTGCAGATGGAATGGACCTGTTTCCTGCCGGTGTTGCCGACATGGATTTTCGCGCACCACCTGCGGTGCTCGCCGCATTGGAGAACCGGGCTGCTCATGGAATTTTTGGGTATGAAACCGTGCCGGATGGGCTAATGCCCGCGCTTGTGGATTGGCTGAAACTGCGACACGGCTGGTCTGTGAACCCAGATCATATTCTGCGCGCGCCCAATGTGCTCAACAGCCTGTCTATGGCAGCCAGCCTGTTTTCGGATCATGGGGACGGGATCATCGTCCAACCTCCGGTCTTCTTCGATTTTGCGGACATCATCGCAGAGAACGGCCGCCGCATGGTTACTAATCCGTTGGTCTTGTCCGATGGACGCTACGAAATGGATTTGGGGGGACTAGAGACATGCGCCGCTGATCCTCGCGTGAAAATGCTGTTTTTATGTAACCCCCATAATCCAGTAGGTCGTGTCTGGTCCAAATTAGAATTGGCACAACTCGGTACGATTTGCCGAAAGCACGGCGTTGTCGTTGTGTCGGATGAAATCCATGGGGACGTCACCTTCGTGGGCCGCGCGTATACTCCGTTTGCTTCGGTGTCGCATGATGACGCACTAAACAGCATTACCTGCCTGTCACCCGCCAAGAGCTTTAACATCGCGGCATGTTGTAGTGCATTTACAGTTGTGCCCGATCATGCGCGCCGCGACGCTTTCGCCGCAGAAAACAGTCGCCTAACAGTGAACAAAAACAACGCCTTCGCAAGCGTTGCGATGGAGGCCGCTTATCTGCATGGCGGCCCGTGGCTTGATGCTGTCAATGCGTATATCGAGGCCAACCTAGCCCTGGTACGGGAACGGATTGCCGATGTACCTGAGGTCACATTGATTGAGCCGGATGGAACTTTCTTGCTTTGGTTGGATTTTCGCGCCTTGGCCTTAGAGCCTGAGAAGTTGGCCTTGTTTCTGCGACAAGACGCAGGATGGGCCATTACTCGCGGCATCGCGTTCGGCGAGGGCGGTGCAGGCTTCGGGCGGCTGAACATCGGCTGTGTGCACGCGCAACTGGATCAAGCGCTGGAAGGCCTCATTGACGCTATTTCAAAGAACCGAGAGACCCTCACATGACTGACACACCCAACATCGTAGAAGAGCACTTCCATAGCATCGACTCTGCTCGTTTGTTTTCCAAAGGTGACCCAGACCACCCACCGCGCATTTTGTTGCTCTATGGCTCACTTCGGGACCGATCATTTAGTCGATTGATGACCCAAGAAGCGGCGCGGGTTCTGACGCGCCTGGGGGCAGATACCAAGACGTTTAACCACAGCGGCTTGCCTTTGCCCGACGATGCCGACGCATCCCACCCCAAAGTGCAGGAATTGCGCGATCTGGTCAGCTGGAGCGAAGGCATGGTCTGGTGTTCTCCCGAACGCCATGGGGCAATGACAGGTATCATGAAGGCGCAAATCGACTGGATTCCGCTTTCTTTAGGGGCCGTGCGCCCGACCCAAGGCAAAACGCTTGCAGTGATGCAAGTCTGTGGCGGTTCGCAAAGCTTCAACACCCTCAATCAGTTACGGGTACTTGGTCGGTGGATGCGGCTAATAACAATCCCCAATCAATCCTCGACCCCGAAAGCCTTTCTTGAATTTGACGATAACGACCGCATGAAGCCATCGCCTAACTACGATCGCATGGTCGATGTTATGGAGGAATTGGTAAAATTCACACTGCTGACACGTGGTCGGTCTGATTATCTGGTAGAGCGCTACAGCGAACGCAAGGAAACGGGCGCGGCATTGATAAAGCGAGTGAACCAAGAGGCAATCTGACGCCTGATTTTTATCTTAGGCGACGTCCCGGCAACACATCTTGCCGAGTGGCGTTGTCTCTGCCCATTCAGAGACGCGTTCGGATTCGTCTGGCAGCACCATGCGTTCGCATCCAAACCGGCAATTCTTGCAAAGACGCCGTCGGCATGCGTAAGCTTTTGGACATTCAGCCAATCGATTCAGGGTGAATCGATTGGCCTTGTGTGGAAATTCCTACATTGGAGCAACGCTATGAGCCTGCGCATCAACGACACTATTCCCGACCTCACCGTCGAAACAGACCAGGGCACCTTTGGTCTGCATGACTGGATTGGCGATAGCTGGGCAATCCTTTTTTCACATCCCAAGGACTTCACACCGGTTTGTACAACAGAATTCGGGGCAGTCGCTCAACTGGCCGATGAATGGGCCAAGCGCGGCACCAAGGTAATTGGTGTTTCCGTAGATGGTGTTGAGGATCACAAGAAGTGGAAAGGCGATATTGAGAAAGTTGGGGGCGCCCCTGCCGGCTTCCCGATCATCGCAGATGAAGGTTTGGCAGTTTCAAAAGCCTTCGACATGTTGCCGGCAGATGCCTATCTGCCAGATGGCCGCACACCGAACGATAGTCAGACCGTGCGATCTGTTTTCATCATCGGGCCGGATAAAAAGATGAAGTTGTCCATGACCTATCCTATGAACGTGGGCCGTAATTTTGCAGAGGTCCTACGCGCGCTCGACGGCCTGCAAACGGCTGCCAGCCGAGGTGTCGCAACACCCGCCAACTGGAATGTCGGTGATGATGTGGTGATACCGACCGCTGTTAGCGACACAGAAGCCAAAGAGAAATTTGGCGACTTCACAGCTGTTCTTCCCTATCTGCGAATGACCAGCTTGAAAGGCTAAGTCGCCGAAGGGCCACATTGGTTCGTGATCTTTTGGGGCCTGATTTCAGATATTTTGCAGCGGCATTGAGTGTCGCACCTTCGCTGTATCAAAGTCCGTGTTGTCCGCAGGCGCGAAAAACAGCAAAGGTCAGGATTGGGCCCATCACGGCAGGGCGCGACGGTGCGGCTATCTTTGCGTCGGCATCCTTGAACTTTTTGTAGTTCACGCTGAGCCACATTCTTTACCGCTCTCGATGAGATAACACCGGGTACTTCAACGACGACAGAATGCCTTCGTATATGCCCACCTTAGATGGCAGCGCGAGCAATGGCTCAATCTTTGCAGATCGATAGGGAAATCATAAGACAAGCCAAACACGGCGCCAAGAAAGGCGAACTTGCACCGCTGAAAGATATTATGTTCTACCATCTACGGCGACGAGACCTATGTAAGGGTCTTCTACGAATGGGCATGCAGATAAATTGATCAATACTTTAGATATCAACACTGATCCCATTGATGCCGTCATTACTTGGGTCGATGGGAACACGGTCTCTCACCAGCGTAAACGCTCCCAATACATGGCAGCATCTGGCAGTACGCTTCATGAGAACGCGACTAACCCTCATCGATGGGGTAACAATGATGAAATCCTGTATTGCCTACAATCCATCGAAAACTTCGCACCCTGGACGCGAAAAATCTGGATCGTTGTCGATAGCGAGACCCCAAATCTATCCGTACTTTCCGACGCCCTACGCGCCAAGGTTAGCTTCGTGTTTCACCGCGATATCTTCGAAGACTTCAGCGCAGTTCTTCCAACATTCAACTCTCTGGCAATTGAAAGTATGATGTGGAGGATTGATGGGCTCAGCGAGCGCTTCATGTATTTTAACGACGATGTATTTCTCTCCGCACCGCTGCTTCCGATAGATGTTTTTAGGGGCTTTTCGCCTGTTCTGCGCGGACAATGGGTCGACTACAGCGCATTGCTTCACGAGCCCGATATGAGGAAGGATCCAGCAAAATTCAATCATTTCATGCAGATAAACGCAGCTCGCATGGCGGGGTTTAATGCGGGCAGGCTTTTCTCTTCAGCCCATGTTGTCCATCCACTCAGACGCACAGTCATGGCGCAGTTGTTTGATCAGCACTCGGATGCCTTCATTGAAAATATCAAACATCGTTTTCGTGACCTGAGCCAGTTCCTGCCTCAAGGCCTGCATAATCACCGCTCCATTATAGACGAGAGCGCCGTTATTCATACAGTAGATGATCATCTACACATTGAGAGCGGGCAGGGAATTGGTTGCCCTCCAGCCGAAACATGGGCGCTTTTGCAAAGTGCCAACAGACCTGAGATTAAATTTCTTTGCGTTAACGATTTGCCCCAATTGGAAGTGGTGATCCCGGAAGCACGTGAATGGCTACGCCGTGTGATAGGTGGCTTTCCAAGTCTGACACGTTAGAGATCACGACGACCGCGTTTCCAAATAGCGGACCCGCGAACAGCGCTCAAAGAACGGCCGGTTCACGCCCAATGCTGGCATGACGAAAAAGACGGCGTGGCTCACGTTTGGTTCCTGCTCGGAGCCGTTTGAGGTATATTCAAGGTATGAGTACCCCAGCAGGAGAGAGGCAGGATGACCGAAAAGGCGAGGAGGGTTGGAAGGATGGCAATTGAGCATGCCGCTGCTTGGACTGAGGGGAAGCCGGACAAGATTGCAGAATTATTTTCAGAAAACGGGACCATCACCGTTAACGATGGGGAAACACATGTGGGTCGAGCAGAAATAGCTGACAACGCTAAGGGATTGCTGGCGACCTTCCCTGGTCTGGTTGTGCGATGTCATGAAACTCGTCACGCCGGAGACAGGGCCGTATTCATCTGGACGCTCGAAGGTCATCACACCGATACAGGAAATTTCGTCTCTTTGCCTGGCTGGCACGAATGGGAACTCGACGGCGACATGTTAGTCAGTCGCTGCCGAGGTTTTTTTGACGCTCAAGACTTTGAACGCCAGATCGCCGGAAAATGACCGGCGATCAATCCAAATTCCCATATGCAAAGACCGCTTCGTCCCCGCAGAGCGGTCGTTCATCCGGTCCCCGGGTGCTGCCACGCAGCGAACGACATGGTGTGTTTGCGGTTGCCGCTCTCCTCGGGCGAACGAGGTCCAGTATACTGGCCTCACAATTCTTTAGCCGTAGAGGAGAATGAGCGTGCAGCGCTCGCACCCCAGCTGGTTTCTTCTGATAATTCCTAGGGCACAAGTCGCCGCGGTACGGACTGATTTAAATCAAGGATGTTTGGCCCTTGAGCGCGTAGACACAAATGATCGGCTAGAAGCGCAATGCGTTGGCAATGGCCTCGCGTTGCCCGGCCAAAGGAGATCGAAATGCTTGGAAGACCAGTCCCAATATTTTCGTTGGCAAGCGCTGTCGTATTTGCGCTAGCGCCAACCGCATTGTATCCAGCCGGAGATCATGACTGGGGGCCACGACGAACCCCTTGAGACCATGCGCGAAATGCACAGCAGTCACGAGCACGAGCATGATTTCGGTGTGATTGATGAGATGACCGACGAGCAGCGAGAGCGGCTGAATAGCTTTATGACAAGTATTGGTTTGGTCATGCCACCGATGAGTTCCCACCGGGGCCGTGAAGTCTTTCTGGAAAAAGGTTGCGTGGTTTGCCACTCGATCAATGGTGTCGGCGGCGAAGTTGGCCCGAGCCTTGATGCCGCAGACATGCCCAGCCCGATGAATGCCTTTGAATTTGCAGCCAGAATGTGGCGGGGCGCGCCGGCGATGGTTCTGATGCAAGAAGATCAATTGGGCTAATTCATCAACCTAACAGGGGAAGAGCTCGCCGACCTCGTCGCTTTCGTTCACGATGCCGAAGAGCAAGAAGAACTTAGCACCGATCAGGTTCCGGAACAGTTTATGAAAATGATCAACCCGTGAAGCGAAGCGTCTGCGTAAGCGTATTGGCTGTTATGGTGAGAACAATATCGCTGGGGATATCTTGCAGAATCAAATGTCCGTTCTGTCCTGCGGTTTCAATCGGTCGACGCAACACTTTAGCCTTTTTGGAAAGATGGAGTGTTAGGCATGAAGTATCGTCCCCGAGTATTTTTTACAGACAAGCAGAAGTCAGAGATATGGGATCGTTGGCAACCCGGGAGGCTTGATTTGGCCGATCCCCTTACCAAAATAAACTAATCGACCTGTATGGCGAAAAAATCTGTCCGCCAGGCCCGAAACTGGATTTTTTCAACAGAATAAGCCCAAACCTACCCTGAGTACCAATGGTTTGACTGTTACGGTTGAGCAATCAAGCACCGAAAACTTGCACCGACCCGGACAGTGCCATCGGATTGCAGAAACGGTGCGAAAGCGGCGGCATAGGCAGACCTCACAACCTCGTCGCCAGAGTGCTCCATTGCCTTTACCGCGACCCCAGCCGAGCACATGCCGCGGACTGCAGTGTCCAGATCTGGATAAATCCATACGCCATCGACATCAAATACATCAGTCGGCGTCAATCCTGCGCTGGAGGCAAATTCCCTTAGTGTGCTCTCATCAGACAGAGCAAAGGGGCCGGGTGCGCCGGGCGGCGGCGGTGGCAGAAGCGGTTTTAAGACTGCCACCAACGACGCGGCGTCCATGCCTTCGGGGTTGCCCCAAGTCACTATAGCCACGGTTCCGCCAGGTTTCGTGACTCGTCGGGCTTGCCCCAACGCCAGCGCAGGGTTTCCAGCGTACTGAAATGAATTGAATCCAGTAACGACGTCGAAACTATCATCTTAAAAAGGAATATTTTCCAGATCGTCAAGTTGAAAATCGGCTTTACTTGTTCGTTCCTTCGCGATCATCAACAAGGCTTCGGAGGCATCAATGCCGGATACTTCGGCGCCAAGGTCTGCCGCCAAACCGGCGGCCATTCCAGAACCGCAACCCACATCCAAATAGCGGGTTGTACTGCCGACTTCTGCACGCTTTAGGACTTCGTGATAAACGGGGAGGCAGGATCGCTCTTGAATCTCTGCCCAGTCGCGCGCACGGGCGCCCCAAAGTTGCCCGTTCACCTTCGCCGTTGTTGGTTTGCGTTCTTGTTTCATTTGCAGCCCCTCTTTTGGTTAATCTAGATATGTTGAGATAATTGGATACCGACCCGTTCAGTTCCACTTCAATATCTGAAGTT
>NZ_CALJXO010000221.1:0-57048 GCF_937988555.1 uncultured Boseongicola sp.
ATGGTGTGCGCAAAGCCCGAGTCTGTAAAGGTCTAATTTAGGAAATACCGGTGGATAACCTGCAACGCAGCAAGATTTCTGGGGATAAACCAGGCCAGGCCACGCAAGCCGAGCAGCTTGCGCGCTACCACGCTCCAAACAAGTTGGAATTTGGGTCAGAAGGCTTTTTAGCTGTCGCTAGAGGCTTCATGCGCATCAAGTCGCGCTTTCAAAACTTCGTTTTCTTCGCGCGCCTTTTGGGCCATTGCACGCACCGCGTCGAACTCTTCCCGCGTCACAAAATCGCGATCTGCAAGCCAGCGATCGACAAGGCCCTTCATGGCCGTCTCAGCTTCATCGCGCGCACCCTGTGCCACACCCATCGCATTGGTCATCAATTGCGAAAAATCGTCGATAATCTTATTGCGCGTCTGCATGGCTCCTCCGGGAATTGGCTACGATACCCTATATGGGGAACGTATCAGTGATCGCAAGGTTGACGTCTCTCCAATCCGCTGCCACTTCACTCAAACCATGTTACTTGCGATCCCTTTTCCCGACCTGTCACCAACACTGATCGAGATCCCGCTGGGACCGATCACGCTCCCTATTCGGTGGTATGCTCTGGCCTATATTGCGGGAATTATTCTTGGCGTCTGGATGGCCGGACGGGCCCTTGCGCGTCCTGCATTGTGGCAGAATGAAACACCGCCAATGACCAAGGAGCGGCTTGAGGATTTCACCACATGGCTGATAATCGGCATCATTCTGGGCGGGCGCATTGGGTATGTTCTTTTCTACGAACCTGCATATTTTCTTGAGAACCCGGGAGATATTCTGCGGGTTTGGACCGGTGGAATGGCGTTCCACGGCGGCTTTCTTGGCGTGTTGGTGGCTGGACTAATTTTTGCCCGAAAGCACCGCATTTCAATCCCGAAACTTGCGGATCTTGCCGCCCTTTGCACCGCTCCGGGACTTCTGTTTGGCCGTGTCGCAAACTTCATAAACGCCGAACTTTGGGGCCGCCCTACAGATGCGCCATGGGGCGTTATATTCCCGGGGGTACGCGCACAGGACTGTCCCGACATCGTGGGACCCTGCGCCCGCCACCCGTCACAACTTTACGAAGCCGGGCTAGAAGGTCTGGTCTTGGGGGTAATTCTTGTCTGGCTAGCCTTCACACGGGGCTGGTTGAGAACACCCGGAGCCATCTGCGGCTTCTTCCTTGCAGGCTACGGCGCGGCCCGCTTTTTTGTCGAATTTTACCGCGTCGCGGATGCCCAATATATCACCCCCGACAATCCACTGGGTCGCGTCCTGTTCGTTGGTGATTTCGGCCTGTCCATGGGCCAGATCCTATCGACACCGATGATCCTGATCGGCCTCGCCTTCATTGTCCTTGCCCGACGACGCGCATGACCACACTGTTTGACCGTCTCGCGCAGATCATCCGCGAGAACGGACCGCTAACCGTGGCCGACTACATGCGCCATTGCTTGCTTGACCCCGAGTTTGGATATTACTCAACACGCGATCCGTTCGGTGCCAAAGGAGACTTCACAACCGCCCCTGAGATCAGCCAGATGTTTGGCGAATTGATCGGGCTTGCACTTGCGCAGGCCTGGCTCGATCAAGGGGCACCGTCTCCGTTCGCCCTTGTCGAATTAGGCCCCGGTCGCGGCACGCTATTGGCTGACCTTCTACGGGCAACAAAGGGCGTCCCGGGGTTTCACGATGCAGCCCAGTTGCACATGATTGAAGCTTCCCCCACCCTCCGCGACTTTCAGATCAGGACCATCCCACATAAAATCCTGCACCACGACACACTGGCCAGCGTACCGGACCTGCCGGTTTTTCTGATCGCCAACGAGTTTTTCGATGCCCTCCCTATAAGACAATTTGTGCGAGACGGCGCGGGATGGCGGGAACGCGTGGTCGGGTTCGTTGACGGGGCACTGGCGTTTGGATTGGCGGATGTTTCCCACCCTCCAGGTCTTGAAGATCGGCTAAGCGACACAAAAGACGGTGATTTGGTTGAGATCAGCCCTGCCTATGCGGCCATCGCGCGCGATATCGACGCCCGCCTGACTCAAAAAGGCGGCATCGCCTACATCATCGACTATGGGGACTGGCGGTCCTTAGGCGACACATTTCAAGCCCTTCATGCGCATAAACCAGACCCCCCACTCGACAGGCCCGGATCGGCAGATTTGACGGCGCACGTTGATTTTGAAGCCATCGCGAAGGCTGTCCAGACTGCCACGACGTCTCGCCTGACCCCTCAAGGGGTCTTTCTCGAGCGCCTTGGAATTACTAATCGCGCACAAGCGTTGGCTCAAAATCTTGAGGGATCAGCCCTTGATCAGCACGTGGCGGCACATCGACGCTTGACGCACCCCGACGAAATGGGAACGCTCTTCAAGGTGATGGCACTTTATCCCAAAGATGGACCCCTCCCACCGGGAGTGACAGCGTGACGGTGGAAATCTTGACCTCTGACATGCTGTTGCCGGTCCGACATGGGTTTTTTACCCGTCGCGGCGGCGCATCCTCGGGAGTGTTTGAAGGGCTGAATTGTGGATACGGTTCGTCCGATCAGACCGAAATAGTGACGATCAACCGAAACCGGGTCGCTAAGGCAATGGGTGTCGCATCCGACTATTTGGCAAGTGTTCACCAAGTTCACTCAGCAACAGTCGTGACGTTTGACGGCGCGACAAATCAAGAACCCGACAAAGCTGACGCAATCGTAACAGCAACGCCCGGCGTCTGCCTGACGATCCTGACGGCCGACTGCCAGCCTGTGCTATTTGTCGATACGACCGCCGGAGTAATTGGAGCTGCACACGCAGGATGGAAAGGTGCAATCGGCGGCGTGCTTGAAGCCACGATTGATGGCATGATCGCTCTTGGCGCAAGGCGGCAGGACATTCGCGCAGCCATAGGCCCGTCTATTTCGCAGACTGCCTATGAAGTTGGCCCGGACTTCCTTGAGACATTTCTTGATGACGACCCCGAAAACAGTCGTTTCTTTGCCGGTGGTAGCGGCGACCGAGTGCAGTTCGATCTTCCCGCCTACGGCTTACACCGTTTGCAAAACGCCGACATTGGGGGCGCCGAGTGGACACGACACTGCACCTACTCCGACCCTGAGCGGTTCTTTTCCTACCGGCGAAGCGTTCACGCACAAGAAGCAGACTATGGGCGCCTAATTGCGGCGATCTGTCTTTAGCATTTCGATGCCAAACCACCCTGAAACCGCCACGCCATTGCCCCATTGCCAGGTGACACTCTCTTAAGGCCCGGTGATATGCCGTGCGCAAGACAAGTGATGGAGATCGGGCTATGAAAATCAAGCCACGTTGGATGAAAAGCGTGATTGCAACGGCCAAAAAACAGTTGCCTACAATGCCGTTTCAGCGATCTGGAGCTATCGAAAACATACCCGTGAAACCGGCTTTTTCCGATCACGCTTGATCAGATTTGCGCCGAAATTGTGGCGCAGGCTGACCCCGTGATCCGAACCGCCAGACCGCTGCCAAAAGGTTGATTAAATGAGCTACACCCCACCAACCCTGCCGCCGTTTCCCGGAGAAACTCCCACGCGTCGCGTTCATTCAGAAGCGCGCTGGACAGCGCGTCGGGTCACACGACCCCAATCACAATCGCTCGCAACCAAACTAACGCGACGCTTCGAAGTTGAATGGCTCGCAGAAAATGGCGTCCAATCCTCCGTTCGAGTGGCCCCCGCTTTGCCTGTTTTTGAACAAGCCTTCGGGGCTTTTGCGCATGGTGTATTAGTCCAAACGACCGAAGGTCCGGTCGCTGTCGAAGACCTTTTGCCGGGTGCGTTTCTTGAATGCGCCGGCGGACATACGTCACAGCTCCTTTGGAAAGGCGCAATCACGCTGGTTCCGGGTGCTCCGTCAATGTCAGAATTGCCCGATCGCCTTTACCGGGTCATGCCCGATGCCTTTGGGCTGGGACGGCCATCACAAGACCAAACATTCGGCCCTCACGCACGCCGCTTTAACCGCGACCCAAAAGTACGTGCGGCACTTGGCGCGGAAACCGCCCTTGTCCCGCTTTCGGCAACAGCCGACGGCATGGCGGTAATTGAAGTGAACCCTATCGCAGCGACCCGCGTCTATCATCTTGCCTGCGAAAAACACGAAACGATCTTTGCGGCCGGGATGGAAGTCGAAACCTATCATCCGGGTCCGGATGTCGCGCTTTCCCTGTCTGACGAGATGATGCAGCATTTTTTGATGTTTTTCCCATACATCCGCAGCATACGGGATTTCGGACGCCTCACCGCGCCGCGGATCACGTCGGCAGAATTGGCGGCCATCACTTAGGCGTTCTTGGCGAGCCGCGCTTCCAAGATATCGAACGGGACACCTGGCGCATCTTTTGCATCGCGGATGACCAATGATGTCTTCACGCTTGCAACATTTGGCGCCGAGGTCAAAGATTCGGTCAAAAAGCGCTGGAACGTCGACAGATCCGGAGCGACACACTTCAAGATGAAGTCCACTTCGCCGTTCAGCATGTGGCATTCACGAACCAAAGACCACGCTTTGCAAAGGCCCTCAAATGCAACCAAATCAGCTTCAGCCTGACTTTGAAGTCCGACCATTGCGAACACCTGCACTTCAAAACCAAGCGACCGCGCATTAACCGACGCATGGTACCCCTTGATATATCCCTGCTCTTCAAGCGTCCGTACACGGCGTAAACAGGGGGGTGCAGAAATACCGACGCGCGACGCCAACTCAACATTGGTCATGCGACCGTCAGCCTGAAGTTCAGCAAGAATCTTGCGATCGATTAGATCAAGTTTAACACCCGACATAAGCCCTCCCAGTTTTGCATTCTTTAGGCGCAGCTAGTCCGTTGCGCAATAATATTTCAAAAATGAGTAATTTTATTATTGGATGCGGTCAACCCGGTCAACTCTATGCGATCTCTCTTTCCGTCCCTTCGCGCCGGGTTTATATCGGCCCTTGCTGCCACTCAAAGGGGATAGACATGGGCGATCAAAAGCACAGCCGCGTACTGATAATCGGGTCGGGTCCTGCGGGATATACAGCAGCTGTTTACGCCAGTCGCGCCATGCTGGAACCGGTGCTTGTGCAAGGCATTCAACCAGGCGGGCAGCTGACAATTACCACCGAAGTCGAGAACTGGCCTGGCGATATCGAAGTCCAGGGTCCTGACCTTATGGTGCGCATGGAAGCCCATGCGAAGAACGTTGGTACCGAGATTATTTCCGATCACATTCAATCGCTTGACCTCTCAAAGAGACCTTTCACCGCAATTGGTGACAGTGGCACAACCTACACTGCAGACGCGATCATTCTTGCCACGGGCGCGCAAGCCAAGTGGCTAGGCCTTCCCTCGGAGGAGCACTTCAAAGGCTTTGGTGTTTCCGCTTGCGCCACCTGCGACGGCTTCTTTTACCGCGGTCAGGAAGTTGCCGTAGTTGGGGGAGGGAATACAGCTGTAGAAGAGGCCCTATTCCTTACAAACTTCGCTTCCAAAGTCACACTGATCCACCGGAGAGATTCGCTCCGTTCGGAAAAAATCCTTCAGCATCGCCTGTTCAATAATCCCAAGATCGAAGTGATCTGGAACCACGAGATCGATGAAGTGGTCGGTGCAAGCAATCCCAGAGGCGTCGAAAGCCTGCGCTTGAAGCATGCTAAAACCGGCGAAATCAAAGAGATCACCGTGAACGGCGTCTTTGTCGCTATCGGCCACGCACCCTCGTCGGAGTTGGTGACGGAGCAACTTGAGTTGCACAATGGCGGCTACGTCGTGACCAAACCCGATTCAACAGCGACGTCCATCCCCGGTGTTTTTGCGGCAGGCGACATTACCGACCATGTTTATCGTCAAGCCGTAACTTCGGCCGGCATGGGGTGTATGGCGGCGCTTGAAGTCGAGCGCTTTCTTGCGGAACAAGCCGCCGAAGAGGACGTCATTGCGCCGGTCGGTGAGGATGCAAGCATTCCCGCCGAGTAGACTTCTGAAAGCTGAATATTGGCCAGTAGCGACAAATCTTGCCGATCACTTTCCTTTTTTTACGGACTATTCGAAGCGGTTTTTTAAACAAATGACCTGCTAACCTTGATCTTCCTGTGGTGCGTGTAATAGGTGCGCGGCATGCAATATTTGGCAAAGAGAACCTGATGAAAATCTTAAACCACGTTCCCATTCCGGAACTCTATGTCTCTTACGAAAGCGCCCAAAAGCTTAAAGTCGAAGCTGGGGAGATGCCGTCATGGGACCTGTCACCGCGCCAGATTTGCGACTTAGAGCTTCTTATGAACGGAGGCTTCAATCCTCTGAAGGGTTTTTTGAGCGAGGAAGACTACGATGGCGTCGTCGAGAACATGCGCCTCGCGGACGGCACAATTTGGCCCATGCCGATCACACTTGATGTCAGCCAAGACTTCGCAGACGGGCTAAACGTCGGACAAGACATCGCACTTCGCGATCAAGAGGGGGTCATTCTGGCCATTCTCTCGGTGACCGACCGCTGGACACCAAACAAAGCGCGCGAGGCCGAACAGGTTTTCGGTGCAGACGACGATGCCCACCCGGCAGTAAACTATCTGCACAATGTCGCCGAACCCGTTTATCTGGGCGGACCTATCACCGGCATCCAGCAACCGGTTCACTATGATTTTAAGATGCGGCGCGACACCCCGAATGAACTTCGCGCCTATTTCCGGAAAGTCGGATGGCGACGCGTTGTCGCTTTTCAAACGCGCAATCCGCTCCACCGCGCCCATCAGGAATTGACCTTTCGCGCCGCAAAGGAGGCGCAGGCCAATCTTCTGATCCATCCCGTTGTGGGTCTTACAAAGCCCGGTGACGTTGATCATTTCACACGCGTTCGCTGTTACGAAGCGGTCCTTGATAAATATCCAGCCGCGACCACAACGATGAGCTTGCTGAACTTGGCAATGCGTATGGCAGGTCCGCGCGAAGCTGTCTGGCACGGGTTAATCCGCCGGAACCACGGCTGCACGCACATGATCATCGGAAGGGATCACGCGGGGCCTGGCAAAAACTCTGCCGGCGAGGACTTTTACGGACCCTATGATGCACAGGACCTCTTTCGCGCGCATCAAGACGAGGTCGGAATTGAGATGGTTGACTTCAAACACATGGTTTACGTGCAGGAACGTGCCCAATACGAACCTGCCGACGAAGTCGTGGATGGCGCCACAGTGCTTAACATCTCAGGCACTGAACTGCGCCGACGCTTGCGCGAAGGCCTTGAGATTCCAGAATGGTTTTCATTCCCGGAAGTGGTCGAGCAATTGCGCACTCGCTATCCCCCGCGCGCTCAGCAAGGTTTCACAGTATTTTTCACAGGCCTGTCAGGCTCGGGGAAATCGACTGTCGCCAACGCATTGATGGTTAAGTTGATGGAGATGGGCGGGCGCCCGGTTACCCTGCTTGATGGCGACATAGTCCGTAAAAACCTCTCGTCCGAGTTAGGCTTCTCAAAAGCGCACCGCGATCTTAACATTCGCCGCATCGGCTATGTCGCCAGCGAGATCACCAAGAATGGCGGCATCGCAATTTGCGCGCCGATTGCCCCCTACGCGACAACACGGCGGGCAGTTCGTGAAGACGTCGAGATGTTTGGCGCGTTCGTGGAAATCCACGTTGCAACAAGCCTTGAAGAATGCGAGCGCCGCGACCGGAAGGGTCTATATAAACTCGCCCGTGAGGGGAAAATCAAGGAATTCACTGGGATTTCCGATCCTTATGATGTCCCCGCCGAACCCGAGCTTCGTCTTGATACAGAGAATGCCGAAGTGGACCACTGCGCGCATCAGGTCTTGCTGAAGCTGGAACAGATGGGGCTGGTTGCCGGTTAAATAGTGCCGTCTGGGCCAGTGATGGCATCCGCAACCATTTGCCAGTTTGCCTCCGAAGACGCGACAATAAGCCGACCTTCGCGCTGGGTAGGACGATACGGCTCGCCAGTCAGGAGGCGTGAAACTCCACCGGCCTCTTCAGAAATCAGGCATCCGGCTGCGTGATCCCACGGGTTCAGAACTGGCGAGACGCAAAAATCGACGATACCTCGCGCCAGAAGTCGATACTCGTGCGCCGAGCACCGAAGGGCGTCGGTTTTGTGAAATTCCGGTAGCCGTGAAAACAGGCGACGGCGTTCGTCACCTTCAAAAAGATAGCTGTGGACATAGCCGATCGCATTCGAAGCGATCCGGTCGCAATCCTGCGTGAACCGCAGTTGCGTTTCAGCCCCATCTGATTTCACAAATCGTGCGCCCTGCCCACGTGTGGCAATCACCCAGTCGTCTCCGATTGGATCGTAGATCATCCCCCACTCGGTCTCGCCATTCTGCGACAACGACAAAATCACCCCGAAATTTGCAAGCCCATTTGCGAAATTCCAGGTGCCGTCTATGGGGTCGACGATAAGACAAACGCTGCAATCAATTGCATCGCGAACGCTCGCGTCTTCGGAAACTGCCTCTTCTCCGACAACAGCAACACCCGGCAAAATCGTGATTGCGACCTCACTCAAACGCCTCTCCGCCTCGCGGTCCGCCACGGTAACCAGATCGTCCATCCGAGACTTTGTTGCGATGTCACCTTCGCCCAAAAACCGAAACCGAGGCAGTATTTCCTCTGCCGCGATCTGGCGCACAGCGGCAATCAGTTTGGCTTCAGCCTCAGCCGGGAAAATCACACCGCCAGCCCTCTGCCCTTCAGCAAAGCTTCAGGGCCCGGCATTTTACCTCGGAAGGCCAGATAAAGATCTGCTGCATCCTTTGAGCCGCCCGCGGACAAAACGTGCTGTTCAAGTTTTGCCGCAATCCCTGCGTCAAACGGTCCGCCAGCTTCAATAAACGCCTCGAAAGCATCCGCATCCATGACCTCGGACCACATGTAGCTGTAGTAACCACTGGAATAGCCGTCTCCGGCAAACACATGCGCGAAGTGCGGCGTTGCATGTCGCATCGCGATCGCGGGCGGCATACCGATGCGATCCAAAACTTCGGCTTGTCTTTGCATCGGGTCGGTCGCCAGATCGCCTTGATGAAAATCGAGGTCCACAAGAGCCGACGCAACATATTCCACTGTCTTAAACCCCATATCATAAGTTCCGGCAGCAAGAAGCCGATCAAGCATGTCTTGCGGCATCGGCGCGCCGGTTTCAGCGTGTGTGGCGAATTCAGAAAGAACTTCCGGAACTTCCAACCAGTGTTCGTAGAGCTGGCTCGGCAATTCTACAAAATCTCGGGCGACGCTCGTTCCGGAAATGGTTTCGTAAGTGACATCACTCAACATTTGATGAAGCGCGTGGCCAAATTCATGAAACAGCGTCCGGGCATCGTCGTAACTCAACAATGCGGGGCGTCCCTCTGGGGGCTTCGCAAAATTGCAGACGTTGATCACGACGGGATGAACGTCCCCACCAAGTTTGCGCTGCGACCGCAAGGCGGAACACCATGCACCTGACCGCTTGGAGCCACGCGCAAAATAGTCGCCGATGAAAACCGCCAGATGCTCACCGTTTCGCACGATTTCCCACGCCCGTGCATCCGGATGATTGAGTGACACGCCGTCAAGCGGGCGCGCCTCGATCCCAAAAAGGCGGGTCGCACAGGCAAACGCAGCCTCGATCATGCGGTCCAACTGAAGATAGGGCTTCAGAGCGCTTTCATCCAAATCATGTTCTTGCGCGCGGCGCTTCTCGCCGTAATACCGCCAGTCCCACGGCTGCAGATCGCCCTTCACGCCATCAGAATGCAGCATCTCTTCAAGATGCCCTGCATCTGCCAGCGCACCAGCGCGCGCAGGCTCCCAAACCTGCATCAGCAGATCTTGGGCAGCTTGGGGAGTCTTCGCCATCTCGGTTTCTAACTTGAAAGACGCGAAATCGGGGTACCCCAGCAGGCGCGCCCGTTCAGCCCGCAGCTTCAGCGTCTCCGCGACCTTCGCGCGATTGTCCGTCTCTCCGCCATTGGCACATCGCGAAGTCCAGGCACGCCATGCTTTCTCACGCAGGTCTCGGCGCGTTGAAAATTGCAGGAACGGGACGATCAGCGAACGCGACAACGTGATGACAGGCCCAGGCCGCTGCTTTTCGTCGCCGGCCGCCTTTGCTGCCTCAATCAGAAAGTCCGGCAGACCCGCAAGATCGGCGTCGGTTAGATCCATCACCCAACTGCGTTCTTCGGCAACGATGTTTTGCGTAAACTCAGTGCCAAGCGTCGCCAATCGCGATTTAACCTCAGCCAATCGCTCACTCTCGGGCCCCTCCAGGCAAGCACCCGCACGCACAAAGCTGCGATGGGTCAGCATCAGCACACGCGCCTGCTCGTCAGTCAAATCAAGTGTGTCCCTGGCCCCCCAGATTGCTTCCACCCGCTGAAACAAGGCTCGGTTGCGTGTGATTTCAGACGAATAGTCAGAGATCAAAGGCGAAAACCTGCGCTGAAGCGCCTCGCGTTTGGGGTTGGCGTCGGTTCCTGAAAGATTGAAAAACACCGACAAGACGCGACCCAAAGCCTCGTCTGCAAGCTCAAGCGCTTCAATTGTGTTAGCGAAATCGGGCGGCTCTGCGGTGTCTACTATGGCCGCAATATTGGCGCGGGCCTCGCTCAAAGCTACGTCAAGGGCTGGTTCGAAATCATCATCTGCGATGGCCGCAAAGGGCGGTAAGGCAAAGGGGGTGGTCCACTCGCTAAGTAGGGGGTTCGACATAATGGCTCCTGTTGCGACTCGCGTCATCCTTTGACCCTATTCCCCGCAAGATCACCATTCCAGTGCTCTAGCCGGCGGTCCCACAAATCTTGCAATCGTTCCGGCGTTCTACGGCGATGATCCGCGTATCCGCATAGAGTGCGTCGTAGATCAGCAAGCGCCCGTGCAACGTTTCGCCCGCTCCCGCCAGAAACTTAACCGCTTCAACAGCCATCATCGCACCGACCACGCCGGGCAACGGCGACAACACGCCCCCCTCCGCGCAAGAAGGCGCAAGTCCGGCCGCCGCAGGTTCCGGGAATACACAGGCGTAGCAAGGCCCCTTTCGTGACGGATCAAAAACACTGATCTGACCCTCCCACTGCGTGATCGCGGCGGAAACCAGCGGAATGCGCAGTCCCACGGCCGTTTCGTTTACAAGATACCGAGTTTCAACATCGTCACATCCGTCCAAGATCAGATCGTAGTCTTGAAACAACTCACGCGCGATATCGGCCGTCAAACGTCGGTGGTAGGGACGCACTTCAACAAAAGGGTTTTGAGCGCGCATTGCCTGTTCTGCAGAAAACACTTTTGGCATTCCGATACGATCATCTGTGTGGATGATCTGCCGCTGCAAATTCGAATTCTCGACCACATCATCGTCGATAACACCAATCGTCCCGATACCCGATGCTGCCAAGTACAAAAGTGCTGGCGACCCCAGCCCTCCGGCCCCAACAACAAGAACGGCGGCATTTTTCAGTCGTTTCTGCCCAGGGCCGCCAATTTCGCGCAACACAATATGGCGCGCATTGCGTTCAAGTTCCGAGCTTGATGGAACATTTTCGGTTTTTGGCAAATTCTCCGGACGAACCCGAGTACGGAGCTTTTTGAGGCCCTGCGAATATATCCAAACCATACCCGCGAGAAAGCCAAGCGAGATCCATTCGCCCAAGGACCCGCCAGTTGCAGCACGCAATGCATGCCCTTCCGGGAAAATTGCTTGCACCACAAGAACGCCGACATAAAGAAGCGCAATCATCAAAAATCGCGCATTCGTGGGCATTCGCAGGATATGCCCGATCCCCCAAAGCATCGCGGCCATAGCCAATACGAGCGTCATCAGCCGCGTCCCGTCGATCCGAAGCCGCCGGCACCCCGGTCGGTGCCTGACAGTTCAGTCACAAGTTCAAACCGCGCCTGCACCACCGGCGCCACCACCATCTGCGCGATCCGGTCGCCATGGGCGACCGCAAAAGGCTTCGCGCCGAGGTTTATGAGAATGACCCCAACCGCCCCCCGGTAATCGGAATCGATCGTACCCGGCGTATTTGCCAGCGTGATCCCATGCTTCAACGCCAGTCCCGAGCGAGGACGGATCTGGATTTCATATCCCTCCGGAATATGTACGGAAAAGCCAGTTGAAACCAACATTCGCTCACCGGGTGACAGAACAATTCCCCCGCGATCAGCAAACGCCAAGTTCGCCCGAACATCTGCTCCAGCCGCTCCCGATGTCGCGTAATCTGGCAAGGCGATCTCAGGGTCGGCCCCGTCTAGTCGCATTATTTTAATGACCGGGCGCATGTCAACCAAGCGCCGCGGCAATACGAAGTGCCAGTTTGCGGGCTACATCATCTTTTGATGCCCGCGGCCAAGTTTCAGGGCCGTCGGCGTCAATTACGGTGACGGCATTCTCGCTACCGCCCATGATCCCCGTCTCTGGCGAGACGTCATTCGCAACGATCCAGTCGCACCCCTTGCGCTTGCGCTTTTGGGCTGCGTGAGCCACGACATCGTCAGTTTCGGCCGCAAAGCCGACGACAAGTTCGGGGCGCCCCTTCGTCATTTGCGATACTGTCGCCAATATGTCCGGGTTCTCCATAAGGGCCAGCGCGGGCGGCCCTTCGGCTTTCGCTTTCTTAATTTTACCAGCCGCGACTTCGGCAACGCGCCAATCCGCTACTGCCGCAGCAAAAACCGCCGCATCTGCAGGCAATGCCGAAATCACCGCATCAAGCATCTCGCTCGCTGTTTCAACTTTCACGACCTTGACGCCCAAAGGAGGCGCTGTACGTGCCGGCCCAGTGACGAAAGTAACCTGCGCGCCAAGGCCCGCCAGGGCGGAAGCGATGGCACTCCCCTGTTGCCCGGACGAGCGGTTCGCAAGGTACCGCACGGGGTCAATCGGCTCGTGTGTCGGACCAGACGTCACAATAATGTGCCGGCCACCCAGAGGGCCAGTGGCCAATAGGGCCATGATCTCGGCATGGATCTCCACCGGTTCTGTCATGCGACCAGGACCAAATTCACCACAAGCCATGTCCCCTTCATTGGGGCCAATACGATGGATGCCGTCTGCCTCTAGCGTCGCAATGTTGCGTTGATTTGCTGGGTGAAGCCACATGCGGACATTCATCGCCGGTGCGACCAGCACGGGTGTGTCAGTTGCCAATAGAAGGGTCGATGCCAGGTCATTGGCCTGACCATTTGCCATTTTGGCCATCAAATCTGCAGTTGCCGGTGCGACAACCACCAAATCAGCGGACCGACTAAGCTCAATATGACCCATTTCGGCTTCATCGGTCAGATCGAAAAGATGCGTGTAGGCTTTATGTCCGGCAAGTGCCGCTACCGAAAGCGGTGTCACGAATTGCTCGGCCGCGCGCGTCAGGACCGGCGTCACGGACCCTCCCTCACGTTTGATCAGACGGATCAATTCGAGGGATTTATAGGCAGAAATTCCGCCCCCAATGATCAGTAATATGCGTTTGCCTTGCAACATGTCAGCACTCCACGCGTTTGCCGATCAAGTGTTACGGGCACGCTGTCCAAGGGGCAAGCCATGGTGTGCGCAACAAAAACCGGACCGTCATCCGCCGATCCCTCTATTTAGGAGCAGTTGAGGTTTAGACAAAAAACTCGAAAACTTCCTTGGATTGCGCTTCGAGGTTCTTTCGCATTTTTCCAAATGCCGCCGCTTCTAGCTGCCGAACCCGTTCTTTCGAAAGACCAAGCTCGTTGCCGAGGCTTTCCAAAGTGCGCGGATCGTCGCGAAGTTTGCGTTCCCGAACAATGAACCGTTCGCGTTCGTTCAACGCGGACATCGCGGTCACCAACCAAGTCCGAAGCGTATCGTTATCTTTCTTCTGTTCCACGCGCGCGGACTGCTGTGCGCCTTCGTCTTCCAGAGTTTCAATCCATTCGCGGCCCTCATCGTCCGACGACTGCGTCGCATTCAACGAGAAATCAGAGCCCGCCAAGCGACCTTCCATCATTTCCACATCGTGCAGCGGAACCCCGACTTCTTGCGAAATCATCTCGCGCATTTTATGGCGATCAAGTGCCTCACCTCGACCCGCAGCCTCACGCTCGAGACGAGCCTGCACGCGGCGCAGGTTGAAGAAAAGAGATTTTTGCGAACTTGTGGAGCCTGTCCGAACCATCGACCAATTGCGCATGACGTGATCCTGGATAGACGCTTTGATCCACCAAACAGCATAGGTCGAAAAGCGCACACCGCGGTCGGGATCAAACTTTTCGGCTGCTTTCATCAAACCAAGATTTGCTTCTTGAATCAAGTCGTTCATTGGAGCGCCATAGCGTCGGAACTTTGAAGCCATGGAAATCGCCAGGCGCATATAGGCTGTAATGAGCCGGTGAAGAGCTTCCTCATCACGGTCATCACGCCACGCATAAGCAAGTCTCAGTTCAGTCTCGGCATCAAGCAATTCAGCTTTCATTGCCTTTCGTGAGAGTGAATGATCGTTGACCCCGTCCAGCGCCATCATAGTTCTCCCTGAGTTGACCGATTAACCTGTGTTTACTCTATCGCTTACAATTTCTACGGCTCCATTTTCGGGTTGGATCACTTTTGGCCAGCCTTCGCCGTGACAGCCATGCCGAACCACGCCCGGCGGGCTACCTACACTAAGGTTTGCCTAACCAAACCTCGGGCATACCCGCAGCGGACATATTCATGGATGCACGCCCGCATAGGGTTGCCGTTGAAGGCATCGAGGGACAAGACGCTCTGTCGCCGGGCGTGCCGTCGTCTTCCATCATCGGCTTGCCCCGCAAAACAACGACCGAAGCCCGCGAGCGGGGTCGTGCGGCACTAACCAGTTTATCAATCGCGCTGCCGCCGAAACGCGGAACGGTTAATCTGTCGCCCGCAGACATGCCAAAGGAAGGCTCCTATTCGATCTTCCCATCGCGCTGGCCGTCCTCTCAGCGATTGGCGTGATCCCACCGGACGACGTCGACAGATCGGTAGCTTTGGGGAACTCTCCCTGGACGGCGGTCTTATTCTGGTCGCGGGCGCCCTTTCCGCCGCACTTGCAGCTGTCGACTCCAGCCGCACCCTTATGTGTCCGAAAGCATCGGACAGAGGCGGTATGGGTTGGAGACACGGCTGTCTACGCACCTGCCAGGTTTTCAGAAGCAATTGCACACCTGAACGAGGATCGACCCCTTGCGATCTCAGAGCTGGTCGAAATCCAAAACGGACCGGCGCAGCTCAATCTGCGTGACGTCCGCGGACAGGAAACCCGCAAAACGCGCTTGAAATCGCTGCTGCAGGTCGAGACCATCTGTTGTTGGTTGGGACAACAGGGGCAGGCAAGTCAGTGCTTGCGGCACGATCGCCCGGAATTCTTCCCGAGCTTAGTCCTGAAGAAGCCCTTGAAACCTCGATGGTGCATTCACGCACCGAGGTGCCGCAGGTCTCGTTCTCCGATCTTGGAAGTCACACCCCAAAGGGCGAGGCCTCGGCAGTTGTAGCCGGTCGCCTGCCCGCCGCGCGCACGGCAGACTGCGAGATATGCGCAAGCTACTGAAATCCGTGCAAATGCGGACTTAGGCGGCATCTGGCTAGACGCCGTTGCCATGCCAGATGCCGAAGGAAAGAAGTTTCTGATGCAGGCGGACGAAAAGCTTGGATTTTTGGGCGCGGATAGCATCGGGTACTTCGCGTCGCCCGCACAATCTCTGACCTATTAAACACCGAAAACGCGTCGCTAAATAAAATCGCAGAGGCCGTGGCGTTCCGGCTGGCGGGCCAACCGATCTAAACCACTTGTGGACTAGGTTTTGCGGGCTTCGATCGCGTCCCAGATCGCACCAGCCGCATTGATTCCGTCAAAGCGCTCAAGCTCTTGAATGCCGGTTGGCGAAGTCAAATTAATCTCAGTCAGATAACTTCCAATGACATCTATGCCGACGAAAACCTGACCCTTTTCGCGCAAGAGCGGTCCAATAGCGGCGCAAATCTCGTGATCCCGCGCCGACAATTCGACCTTTTCAGCCCGCCCCCCGACGTGCAGGTTTGATCGCGTCTCTCCGGCGGCAGGAACCCGATTGATGGCCCCAATTGGCTCGCCGTCCACAAGGATAACCCGCTTATCTCCGTTTGAAACATCCGGCACAAACTTCTGCGCAATCAGAGGCTCACGATTCATGCTGGTGAACAGTTCATGCAAGCTGACGAGGTTGCGGTCTGCATGCACAAGCCGAAAGACGCCAGCGCCGCCGTTGCCATACAGAGGCTTCAAAATCATGTCGCCATGACGGTCGCGAAATGCCTGTATCGTCTTGAGATCGCGCGCAATTGTGGTTGGTGGAGTGAGATCAGGAAAGCCCAAAACAAGAAGCTTCTCAGGGTAATTTCGCACCCAAAACGGATCGTTCACGACCAACGTTGAAGCCGGTAGACGTTCTAGAATATGCGTACTGGTAATATATCCCATATCAAATGGCGGGTCCTGTCGTAGCCACACGACGTCGAAATCAGCGAGATCAACGGTCTCTTCGGGGCCAAGATCGGCGTGGTTCCCAATCTCGCGGCGCACCGTCAGGGCATGGCCCCGCGCGGTGACACGCCCCTCGTCCAGAGCCAACGCATCCGGCGTATAGTAGAAAAGCTCGGCTCCGCGCGTCTGCGCTTCCTCCGCCAATCGAAAGGTCGAATCAGCGTTGATATCGATTGATCCAATTGGATCCATTTGAATTGCAACACGCACAACGAAGCCCTCCCTTTAGATCGGTTCGAGACCTTGTGACCCATCCTTGCAAGCACTGCAACGCACGGAACCTATGCGCCGAAAGGGAAACGTTTTCGATAATCGGGCACGCGCCCGTGTCATTCACCAAGGCCACGTCGATCCGAATGCCCGTTTCTAGCCCCTGCGGAGATTGCGCGGCAAACTCTTCAGACACACCCCGATACGGCCAGGCTGGCGCCTTGTTATCCGGTCCACGGCCGTAGCGAAGTCCTTGGCTCTTTTGACTTCGACAAAGACAAAAAAGGGATCCGAGCTGAAAAACAAGATCAAATTCGCCGGACTTACTGCGCCATCGGCGCCTCACGACTTTGGCCCCGTCGTCACAGACGCGACGCTTGCCGCATTCTTCAGCAAATATGCGTTTAAGATAGATCGCCAGAGCGCGCGTCTGCTTGTTCATTGCCCGCTCCTTTGCGGGGCCACCACTCGCTAACCGGGACAAGTTTTAAGCTAATCTTCACTCTGAATCTCAAGGCCAAGTTGGTAGAGATCCCGTTTTGACACTCCAAAGCGATCCGCCACATCCGTCGCGGCGGCCTTGAGTTTTTGCGTCTTCATCGCTTCAGTCATTGCGTCTCGTACTCGCGCGGGGTCAACTTCTGTCGCGCCTTTTGCGATGCACAAGACGATCTCGCCCTTTGGCACTATACCGTCGTACTGCTCGGCCAAATCAGCGAGCGTTCCGCGCCGAACCTCTTCGAATCGCTTGGTCAGTTCGCGACAGACCGCCGCGTCACGCTCTGGACCCAAAACCTCAACGGCAGCGGCAAGCATGGCCGACAGACGGCGCGGACTTTCAAACAAGACAAGCGTGCCCGCAACGTCGCGAAAGCTTTCCAGAAACGATTTTCGTGCAGATTTCGCTGTTGGCGAGAATCCAGCAAAAATGAAACAATCACTCGGCAGTCCGCTTAAGGTCAGTGCAGCAAGTACCGCCGACGGCCCCGGGGCCGAAGTGATGACAAGCCCCTCGCCAGTCATGGCGCGTCCAAGCGAATACCCCGGGTCGGCGACCAGTGGCGTTCCAGCGTCCGAGGCATAGGCCACGGATTTGCCTGTGCGCACTGCATCCAGCAGTCGCGGCCGCATCGCAGCACCGTTATGGTCATGATACGCCAACACCCGTCTGCCATCCAACGGCACGCCGTGAATTTCCATCAAACGCCGCAAAGTTCGCGTGTCCTCTGCCACCAGCACATCCGCCGCGCGAAGAATATCAAGCGCCCTAAGAGTGATGTCGCGCGCATTTCCAATTGGAGTTGCAACGAAGTATAGGCCCGCAGCAAGCGGCACCTGGCTCGCTTCACTTACCATTTCCGCGTCCGCGATTTACTTGATCGTCGATTCTGCATAGGGTCGCGCAAAATGTTTCCACCGTTTTGAGGTACCTATCCAATGGTCGCTTTTTTGGCTCTTCGCCGCAAGTTACTCTCTGGCTTTGTTGCACTTTTTGCAATGGGCGCGCTGATGGCGTGTGATGCATCGCTTGGTTCCGGTCCGTTGATAAATGCCTCGCGCGCCGTCCCGGTTGCTTTGCTTGTTCCAAAAACTTCAGGCGTTGCCGGTGATCTAGCACAATCGCTTGAAAACGCAGCGCGATTGGCAGTGAGCGACCTTCAAAGCGTTGAAGTCGACTTGCGCGTTTATGATACGGCTGGAACGGCCGAAGGTGCAGCACTGGCTGCAAATCAGGCGGTGAGTGACGGCGCGCGGATCATTGTCGGCCCGCTGTTTGGCGAGGCGGCCTCGGCCGCCGGACAGGCAGTTGCGGCGCGCGGCGTGAACGTTCTCACTTTCTCAAACAACCCCGCCATTGCTGGCGGCAACGTTTTCCTTTTGGGAAACACGTTCCAAACTTCCGCTGACCGTCTCGTGCGGTACGCTGCCAGCCAGGCAAACGGCGATATTTATATCGTCCACGCCGAAGATGGCGCTGAGATTGCTGGACGAGATGCAATTCAGCGCGCGATAGCAGCCAACGGCGCACGTTTGGCAGGGACATCATCCTTCCCGCTTTCACAGCAGGGTGTCATCGCTGAGATCCCGAACATTTCTCGCGCTTACCGGGCGTCGGGGGCTTCGTCGCTCTTTGTGACATCCGGTACTTCCGGGGCTCTGCCCTTCCTTGCAGAACTTCTCCCAGAAAACGGGATCGACGCCGAAGCTGCACAATTTATTGGCCTGCAAAGACTTGATATCCCGACAAGCGCATTGTCGCTAAAGGGGTTGCAAGGCGCATGGTTTGCAACCCCTTCGCCTGATCGCACGGCGCGGTTCAACGCGCGCTATCAGGCGGCGTACGGGGCATTGCCGACGCCCGTTGCAGGCCTTGCCTACGACGGTATCGCCGCAATCGGAGCGCTGGTTGCCCAAGGCAATTCTAACGCTCTGACGCAACCAGCATTGACCCAAGGCGCCGGCTTCGCCGGTGTCTACGGCCCGTTCCGGTTCTTCCCAAATGGCACCAACGAGCGCGGCTTGGCCGTTGCGCAAATTCAGAACAATCAGGTGATCGTCATTGACCCCGCTCCAACAAGCTTTGGAGGCGCCGGTCTCTGACCTCGCGCCACCGTTGGGTGAAGACCCAACAAAACACCTGATCGCGCCTGCGTCTGAGATTTTTGACGAAGCCGCCATACGTGCCGAAATCGCGGCTAATCTGCCAGATGGCGCCGACAGTCGCGCTGTCCGGCGGGTTACTGTCGATACGTTGAAAACAGCCATTTCGTCTGGTCGCAAGATCATCGAAGACGCTTTCGAACGCGCGCCTCTTGCCGCGCGACCTGCCGTTGTCTCCTACGCATTTTTAACCGATGGCGTGATCCGCACCGTGCTGCATGTGGCTCAGACCTACCTCCACCCCAATCCAAATCCGACCGAGGGCGAGCGGATAGCGGTTTTGGCCGTCGGAGGATACGGACGCGGAGAAATGGCGCCATATTCGGATGTTGACCTGCTGTTTTTGAACCCATGGAAAATCACCCCATGGGCCGAAAGCCTGATCGAAAGCATCCTCTATATGTGCTGGGATCTGCATCTGAAAGTCGGTCATTCAAGCAGAACGGTGAAAGACTGCATTCGCCTTGGTCGCGAAGACTATACGATTCGTACCGCGCTTCTTGAGCATCGTTTTCTGGTCGGGGACCAGGCCATCGCGCAGGAGCTTTCTAAAAAGCTGAAATCAGACCTGTTCAAGAACACAGCTTCGGAATTCATCGAAGCCAAACTTGCCGAACGCGCCGAGCGTCACCGGAAACAAGGTGGCCAGCGCTACATGGTAGAGCCAAACGTCAAAGAAGCCAAAGGTGGCTTGCGCGACCTGCAAACGCTGTTCTGGATCGGCAAGTACATCCACGGTGTCCGTGATGCCGCTGATTTGGTCAGGATGCGCCTGCTGCGCCAAGACGAATATGATGACTTCGTTGCCGCCGAAACGTTCCTCATGGCGATCCGCAACCATCTTCACATTGTTGCCGGTCGCGCCATGGATCAACTTACTTTCGACATGCAGGTCGAAGTTGCAAAACGCATGGGGTACGTCGACAAAGCAGGGCGGCGCGCCGTCGAATTCTTCATGCAGGACTACTTTCGGCACGCAACAACCGTGGGAGAACTGACACGCATCTTTCTGACCGCACTTGAAGCAAAGCACGTCAAAAAAGCACCTTCATTGGTCAACTTCTTCCGTCGCCGCCGAAAAGTTAACGTCCAATACACTATCAAACAAAACCGTCTGACCGTCACACGTCAAAAGCCGTTTCTGGCGGACAATCTCAACCTTCTTCGCATTTTCGATGAAGCCCTTCGAACCGGCTATCTCCTGCATCCTGACGCCATGCGTTTGATCTCAGCCAACCTTCACCTGATCGACGACACAATGCGCACCTCGGCTGAGGCAAACCGCATTTTCATAGATTTGCTACTGAAACGCGGCAACCCCGAACGCGCTCTACGTCGGATGAACGAACTAGGCGTGCTTGCAGCCTTTGTCCCTGAATTCGCGCCCGTCGTCGCGATGATGCAGTTCAACATGTACCACAGCTACACGGTGGACGAGCATACGATCCAATGCATCTCGACACTGGCGCAGATTGAGCGCGGTGAGCTTGTCGAGGAGCTTCCGGTCGCAAGCGGCATTCTCAAACGCGGCGTAAACCGCAAAGTGCTTTATGCCGCGTTGTTCCTTCATGACATAGGCAAGGGCCGGCCCGAAGATCACTCGGTGCTCGGGGCGCAAATCGCACGAAAAGTGGCGCGACGCTTCGGGTTAAAACAGGACGAGGTTGAGACCGTCGAATGGCTTGTCCGCTATCACCTTTTGATGTCGGACATGGCACAAAAGCGCGATATTTCCGAACCCCGCACGGTTCGTGATTTTGCGAAAGCAGTAAAAACCCAGAAACGGCTCGATTTACTGACGGTCGTGACGGTCTGTGACATCCGAGGTGTCGGACCCGATGTCTGGAATAACTGGAAGGCGCAACTGATCCGCGCCCTTTATTGGCAGACGTCTTCTGCCCTCGAACATGGTCTAGAAGACGTAAACCGCGAAACGGCCGAGAAAGAAGCCAAGAAAGCCCTTCGCGCGGCCCTTTCGGACTGGCAAAGCAAACCTCTTCGCACCGAAACTGCACGTCACTATGGCACTTACTGGCAAGGCCTGCCAAGCGAAGCGCATGTGATTTTTGCCAATCTTCTGAAAGACATCGCCGACGACGAGATCCGCATCGACATCAAACCAGACGACGACCGCGATGCGACGCGGGTTTGCTTTGCACTTGCAGACCATCCCGGCATTTTCGCCCGCCTCGCAGGGGCCTTGGCGCTTGTCGGGGCCAACGTTGTAGACGCACGTACCTACACATCGTCCGACGGGTACGCGACAGCAGTGTTCTGGATACAGGATGCAGACGGCGCCCAATACGAGGCCGCTCGGCTTCCACGCCTGAAGTCGATGATCAGAAAAACGTTCAAAGGCGAAGTTCTTCCGCGCAAATCACTGGCCGACCGCGACAAGCTGAAAAAACGCGAGAAGGCGTTCAACGTCGCCACTTCGATCACCTTCGACAACGAGGGCTCGGATATTTACACCATCATCGAAGTCGACACTCGGGACCGCACCGGACTGCTGTACGATCTGGCGCGGACCCTTGCCGAGGCGAACGTCTATATCGCCAGCGCTGTCATCGCGACTTACGGCGCGCAGGTCGTCGATACGTTCTACGTCAAAGACATGTTTGGTCTGAAATTCCATGCAGCCAGCAAGCAGAAAACGCTGGAAAACCGACTGCGCGCCGCAATCCTGGACGGCGCCAAACGGGCACTCGACAAATGAGGCGCTTTAACAAAAGGGAATTCGCGCGGTGAAGCCGATCCGTCTTGTTTCAGGCGTTCTCACCGTCGGCTTCTGGACACTTCTGAGCCGCATATTCGGGTTTGTGCGCGATATTCTAATCGCGGCCTGGCTTGGAACCGGCCCAGTCGCCGAAGCATTTCTGGTCGCGTTTTCCCTACCAAATATGTTCCGACGCTTTTTTGCCGAAGGCGCGTTCAACATGGCTTTCGTGCCAATGTTCTCAAAGAAACTTGAGGCCAACGACGGGGCACAATCTTTTGCGCGGGATGCCTTCGCCGGGCTCGCGGCTATTTTGTTGGTGCTCAGCGGCTTAGCGACTGTCTTTATGCCGTGGCTTGTGTGGGCGATGGCCTCGGGGTTTGTCGGCGATGAACGCTTCGACATAACGGTCACTCTGGGGCGCATTGTTTTCATCTATATTCTGTTTATCTCGCTTGCGGCGCTGGTCTCCGGGGTCCTGAACGCAAGTGGACGCTTCGTTGCGGCTGCGGCTGCGCCCGTTTTGCTGAACATCATTCTCATTGCAGCACTGATATTTGCTGAGACCGGCACCTTCACATCAGATTTGGTGTCTGCTTCTGACGGAAAAGGCACGCACGGAACGCTGCTGGCGTTCGGAGTGGTCTTGGCGGGCATTGCGCAGCTTGCCTTTGTTTGGGTCGCCGCACGCCGTAACGGGTTTGATTTGCGGCCTAAAAAGCCGGTGTGGACGCCAGAATTAAAGCGCCTCGCAATCATCGCCGCACCTGCCGCACTGGCCGGGGGCGTTGTTCAGGTCAACCTCATCGTCGGGCGGCAAGTGGCAAGCTTCTTTGACGGAGCCATCGCATGGCTGTCTTACGCCGACCGACTTTACCAACTCCCGTTGGGTGTCGTCGGGATTGCGATCGGGATCGTCCTTCTCCCCGACCTGTCGCGGCGCCTACAAGCGCAGGACACCACGGGCGGCCAGGATGCCTTTAGTCGCGCCACAGAGATGTCGCTTGCCCTCTCGATCCCTGCGGCGGTTGCGCTGTTTGTGATCCCTGTGGTGCTTGTCGAGATCCTTTTTGAACGCGGTGCCTTTGGTCCCGAAGACACCGCCGCAACGGCGCTTGCAACGGCCGTATATGGGCTCGGCCTTCCCGCCTTCGTCATGCAAAAAGTTCTTCAACCGCTTTATTTCGCTCGGGAGGATACGAGACGACCATTCTATTTCGCGATGGTCGCAATGGTCATAAATGCCGTGCTTGCCGTCGGCTTGGCCCCAACAATCGGCTACATCGCAGCCGCTATCGGAACCACAGTCGCGGGCTGGGCTATGTTTGCCCTTTTGTGGTGGAAGAGCCGCGCGATGGGTCAGGCTAGCGCGTTGGATGTCCGCGCGCGCAAACGTATTGGTCGCATCATTATTGCTGCTGCCATCATGGGCATTGGCCTTTGGTGCGCCGAACTGCTGATCACACCCGATCTAATGGTGGGTGTGCTTAAATTCGCGGTTCTCGCGCTGCTGGTGCTCTTTGGCATGGGTCTTTACGCCATCGCCGGCATCGCCTTCGGCGCATTCAGCGGCCGCGATCTTACCGCAGCCTTTCGCCGTCAACGCTGACGAATTCGCGCTAACATCCGGCGCATACCGCCTCGTGCTACGAAAGGGGCAACCAGAAAACCAACTATAAACCCGGCAACTTCGGCAACCCACTCGCTTGAGCTTCCAAAAAACACACCGAAGAATAACTGGATACCAAGCAAAAACCCAATAAGTGTAAAAGCCTGATACTGGTTTTGTCCCGTTTGCCCGTAACTGACCCAAAGAATGAACGTATAGGTTCCAATTAGCCCGTAAACGGCCGGGTATCCGCCGACGAGAGGGCGCGGGTCCCCCGTCAGACCCGCGAAAACCAACGCTCCGAATATGGCCGAGATAAAGAACGTCGCAATAACCGCGACACCTCCTAGGGCTTCACCCACCAGCTTTCCAAGAGCTAGCAGGAACACTATCACAAACAGAACATGTGTGAATCCGAGGTGAATGAACGGATACGAAACGAAGCGAACCAATTCGGGTGTTGTCCACATTTGCCGCTGAACGATGACCTCAAGCAGAGGCGCGAAAAATCCATAGCTTTGGATAGCCTCTATGCGCCAGCCACCCCCGGCGTCCCCGCCGATAAGGCCCCGAGCGCCCGCACTCAGCAAAACCTCGACCGCGAAAATCGCCAGCGCCAACGCCACGACAACCGGAGGAAGGGGGTTTACGACGGGCTGAGAAGGTTGGGAATCATGGCTCATGGGGCATTTGCCTTTCTTGACGGGACTGCCCCCTCTCGGTAAGCCGCGTGGACGCGGAAATCCACCTTTCGAAAGGGTACAATATGACGAATGCGGCATTCACTCCGCGCGTCTTCTCAGGCATCCAGCCTTCGGGAGGCCTGACGCTTGGAAATTACCTTGGCGCTTTGAAACGCTTTGTCGATATGCAGGACGCGGGCAAATACGAATGCGTTTACTGTCTCGTCGATCTCCACGCGATTACTGTTTGGCAAGAACCAGAGAAGCTTCGCGCCAACACCCGCGAGCTTGCAGCCTTTTTCATTGCCTGTGGCATCGACCCGGAGAAATCGATCCTGTTCAACCAAAGTCAGGTCCCGGCCCATTCTCAACTTGCGTGGATCTTTAACACGGTCGCCCGCATGGGCTGGATGGGTCGGATGACCCAGTGGAAGGACAAGGCAGGCAAGAACAGCGAGAACGCATCACTTGGGCTATTCGCCTACCCTGCCCTCATGGCGGCGGACATTCTTCTTTATCACGCGACCCACGTCCCGGTTGGCGAAGACCAGAAACAGCACCTTGAACTTACGCGGGATGTGGCGGCAAAGTTTAACCATGACTATGGTGTAGATTTCTTCCCGATCACAGAACCGGTGATCGAAGGCCCTGCAACACGGGTGATGTCCCTACGCGACGGGACCAAGAAGATGTCTAAATCCGATCCAAGTGACATGAGCCGTATCAACATGAGCGACGACGCAGACAAGATTGCGCAAAAGTTCCGTAAGGCACGGACCGACTCCGAGCCTTTGCCCGGAAACTACGACGAGCTGAAAGAACGTCCCGCGGCGCGAAATCTGGTCGACATATTCGCCGCCCTTTCCGGTCGCACACAAGCCGATATCATGACCGAGGTAGAAGGCATGCAGTGGGGCACGTTTAAGCCTCTGCTCGCCGATCTAGCTGTGGACAAGCTGTCGCCAATTTCTACCGAAATGACGCGACTTTTGTCGGATCCTGCCGAGATCGACCGCATTCTGGGGAAGGGTGCAGACCGTGCCGACTCGATTGCGACCCCCATCCTTGAAAAAACCTATGAGCTTGTCGGAATGGTGTCGTCGCGCGGCTAAGCGCCGCGACGGCTTTACGCAGGTCTGACACCTCGTTAGACCTGCGCAGTCAGATGTGGAGAGTGTGATGGCGAACGATCTTTTCAATTCATTCATGACCGGCCCCGACGAGAACGGGCGCTTTGGTGATTTCGGCGGGCGCTTTGTTTCTGAAACGCTGATGCCGCTGATCCTCGAGTTGGAAGCCCAATACGAGCATGCGAAGACGGACCAGAGTTTCTGGGACGAGATGAATTTCCTGTGGAAGCACTATGTCGGCCGTCCTTCGCCGCTTTACCACGCTGAGCGCCTGACCGAGCATCTTGGCGGCGCGAAAGTCTACATGAAACGCGACGAGCTGAATCACACCGGCGCCCATAAGATCAACAATGTGTTGGGTCAGATCATCCTTGCACGGCGTATGGGAAAGACACGGATCATTGCCGAAACAGGCGCTGGCCAACACGGCGTTGCTACTGCGACCGTTTGCGCGAAATTTGGTTTAAAATGTGTGGTTTATATGGGCGCCCACGATGTCGAACGTCAGGCACCAAACGTCTTCCGCATGAAGCTTCTTGGCGCTGAGGTTGTCCCTGTCACTTCGGGCCGCGGAACTTTGAAAGACGCGATGAACGACGCGCTTCGCGACTGGGTCACAAATGTCCGCGACACGTTCTATTGCATCGGAACAGTCGCCGGGCCGCACCCTTATCCGGCAATGGTCCGCGATTTTCAGGCCATTATTGGTACCGAAACCAAGTCTCAGATGATGGAGGCCGAAGGCCGCCACCCCGATACTCTCATCGCCGCCATCGGTGGTGGTTCCAACGCGATGGGTCTGTTCTTTCCGTTCCTGGATGACAAAGAAGTCTCTATTATTGGCGTCGAAGCAGGTGGCAAGGGCGTTAACGCAAAGATGGAACACTGCGCCTCGCTCACCGGCGGTCGCCCCGGCGTGCTTCACGGAAACCGCACTTACCTCCTTCAGGACGACGATGGGCAAATCCTCGAAGGCTTCAGCATTTCAGCGGGCCTCGACTATCCGGGCATCGGGCCAGAACACTCATGGCTCCACGAGATCGGTCGCGCGCAGTATGTCGCCATCACGGATGTTGAAGCGCTGGAAGCGTTCAAGCTGTGTTGCGAGTTGGAAGGTATTATCCCCGCCCTCGAGCCAAGCCACGCGCTTGCCCATGTGATGAAAATCGCCCCGGATTTGCCGAAAGATCATATCATTTGCATGAACATGTGCGGCCGAGGCGACAAGGATATCTTTACCGTGGCAAAAGCGCTTGGCGTCGAGATGAATACGGGCGGATAGTCGGCTTAATCCGTCCGACCGGACAGGTTATTCCTCGAATGCATGCGCCATAAGGACGTCAAGCGGGACAGTATCCAGCGTCTTCAAGTGCGTCGCTTCCAAACGAATAAGCGGCCCAGCGCCTTCTTCGGCGGCCTGTAAGAAACGCGCTGCGCAAAGGCACCACCGATCTCCGGGTTTCAGCCCCGGAAACATGAATTCCGGGCGCGGCGTCGACAGGTCATTTCCGAGGTATTTTGAAAACGCCAGGAATTCGGCGGTCAATACTGCGCACACCGTGTGCTGTCCTGTGTCTTCGTCGCAGGTGTTGCACGCTCCATCGCGAAAATACCCTGTCACCGGATCTGTTGAACAAGACTCCAACGGTTCCCCAAGTATATTCACGGCCGGGTCTTTTTGCATTTTTTCGCTCCCCTGAAGCTGCATTTAGCGCGCCTTAAACGCCGGTCCAGTTTACCCAACGTCCATGAAAGTCTCCATGTGCAATCTGTCGGGAAGCCCCACCCGGCCACATTTCAAGTTTGACCGCCGCCCCAACGCCGCCCTCCGCTTCCATCGACAAATGGGCGAAAGGCGCCTCATCCGTCGCGCATGATCCGGTTTTCTCAGTCGCTTCGCGCACTTTGGCGCGGGTCTCAGAGGTAAAATACTGCCAAGCCACCGTTTGATAGACACCGCGGCCTGTCTTTGCCGGGGCTTCCAAAACCTCGGCCAACCAGTCCCTCGCGTCCCCGCAGTCAATCTTGGGCGGATCCACCTTCGCAATTCCGATTGCTGCACGCGTGTGCGACATGCGGTCGGGCTGGTCCGGCCAGAGGTAGGCCAAAAGCCGAAGCTGATCCGTTGGATCTGTTGGGTCCAGCGGGTTTAGATCAACCGCTCGCCGCGAGACAACGGTCTGAAGCCGCGTCGGCGGAAGCGGTCCACTCCCGTCCGGGTGAAGCCGCACAGTCGCATCTGGATTGCCAATCGCAGCCCCCGGAAACTGTCGATGGAACTGATCGGCATAGAGGTTAAGCCCTCCACTTGCTCCCAACTCGAAAAGATCAAGCGGGCGTCCAAAACGCTCCTCGATAAGCGCAAGCGCAGGAAGGATCACTGCCGCACGCAGAACCTCGTTGGTCTGCGGCGCGCTTTGCCGCCATAAAAATATTCGCTTCGGGAAACGCAAAAGCGTTGGCTCGACCGCTGCCCAAAGCGCTTCGTTGTCACCCTCTTGCGAAGGGTAAACACCCTCCAGAGCAAGTCCTTCAATGCCCAATGCGTGACGTGCGCCTGCCAATCTTAGGGGAACGTTGTCGCTTTGTCGTCGCGGGTCGCCCAATCAGCCAAGTACATAGTCGCTTACCGCCGAACCGCCGCGCAAACGATCAGCGCAAAGCCCCATGAGTCACGCCATAAATGGAGAATAGAGCTTCGCGCATGCAACAGATTGCGACCGGAACGCACCAGGTATGTCAAAGCTCAACGAAACTTGTCCGCAAGGCGCTGCAAAGGCGACCGTGCATCATTCTCTACAGGCGCATGCACCTGCTCGGGCACACTCTTTTTGGACGCGGCCGAAGGGGACGATCTTGGCGGATTAAGCCGTAAAGCAACGGCATTTAGAAACCGTCCTGTATCACCGTCAGCCAGATATCCAGCACCGTCGCAAACACCGCGAAGCATATCGTCCAGCCAATTCTGATCAGCCTTGGCAAAGTCCTTCAAGACAAATCCTGCAACAGCATCTTTGTGACCCGGATGCCCGACGCCCATGCGAACCCGCTGATACTCGGAAGTGATGTGCTGATGCAGCGACCGCAGCCCGTTGTGCCCAGCATGGCCGCCGCCCTGCTTCACCCGCAACTTCGCCGGAGCAAGATCAATTTCGTCGTGAAATACGGTGATGTCAGCGGGCGTCAGCTTATAAAAGCGCATCGCCTCACCGACGGATTGTCCCGAAAGGTTCATGAAAGTCTCGGGCTTCAAAAGGATAACTTTTTCGCCCCCAAGCTGCCCTTCAGAAACCTGCCCCTGAAACTTTCCGCGCCACGGCGCGAAACCGTGCTCCGATGCAATGCGATCAAGCGCCATGAACCCGATGTTATGGCGGTTTTGGGCATATTTTGCGCCGGGATTTCCAAGGCCAACAAAGAGCTTCATTGCCGCCAGACCCTATCTGTCTACTTTCAGCGCCGCAAGCTCAGCGCGAAGCCCGCGCACCTCGCGCAAAATCTCTGCACTTTCAATTTTCATCGATTCGCGCTCGTCATGCGCGATCTCTGCATTCTCAGATTGCATCGCGTCAACGATCACGCCGATGAACAGATTCAAAACAGCAAACGCAGTCACAATTATAAATGGCACGAACAGCAGCCAAGCCAAGGGGAAAACCTCCATAACGGGGCGAACGATGCCCATGGACCAACTCTCAAGCGTCATGACCTGAAACAACGTATAAGCCGACGCGCCAAGCGTGCCAAACCACTCAGGAAAGGCGCCCCCAAGCAGCTTCGTGGATATTACGCTAAAGACAAAAAAGATCAGACCCAACAGAGCAACAATGGACCCCATGCCAGGCAGGGCGGTCAGCAATCCAGCGACCACGCGGCGCATTTGCGGCACAGCAGACACAAGGCGTAGCACCCGCAAAATACGGAATGCACGCAGCGCCGAAAGCGCCCCAGTCGCAGGAACAAGCGCAACGGCGACAATTATGAAATCGAATATGCGCCAAGGGTCTCGCCAGAAACCACGAAAATCGACAGCGAGCCGCAGGAGAATCTCGACGACAAAGATCCCAAGGATCAGCTTGTCGATCCAAAGGATCAAAGACCCAGCCGCTGCCATGATCGCCGGACTGGTTTCAAGCGCCAGACCAATCGCGTTTACGATGATCAAAATCATGATCGTTGGCTCGAAGCGGCGATGGTTCAGTATGCGGGAAAGAGAAGCTTTCACGGTATCCTCAAAGTCATGGGTCTTTTTTGGAAGATGTGGTCTAAACTGTCCGAGGCAAGGGACTATCGGCCAATGCTGCAAAATTCCCATCTTTGGTGAGGACCAAACCCCAACCACCCGCGTATGACAGCAGCGATGTGTTAGACAACACGCTCACGCTGGCTCTGCCAATTGATGGCAGCCGCGATAGCTGCCATGTCCATATTTGCTTCCAGATTGGCGGAAATAAATTCGTTGGCAACAATTGCCTCACCCATTTCCGCATCAAAACCGCACGGGATAAGGCGGATGACATGCACCGCAGCAGACGCGCTTGCAACCCCGTGGGCGTGACGCACTGAAACGTCAGGCCGTCATCAAGGACGGCTGCCACCTGCGCGCGGCAATCCCCGACGGGTTCTCCCTGCCAAACAATACCGGCCCGAGGCGCAAACATATTGTTGTTTGAAACACTGAGCGTATCGGGAACAACCGCCACCACATCGACGACGCGCCACGCCTGAGTGACAATGGTACTGGGTGGATCGTCGTAAGCGACTTCCGAGTTTCCGCCACATCCGGCCAGAAGCATCAGCGCAAGCGCGTCAGCAATAGCGCGCCTGTGTTCCATTCGATCTTTGTGGGCCTTTCCATGCCTCTTACTAGGCAGGTATCTAAACTCTGTTCGCCGACTGTTGTTAAAGATACTGGCTCTTTAAAGGCAATCAGCGCGCATTGTTTCGCAAATGACGCCCCGTCAGGCCCGCAAATCCTTGGGCGAGCCCATAACAACGTAGGACGTGATCGCACTCACTTGGGGCAAAGTCCCTAAAACGTTTGTATGAAAGACTTTATAAGCAGCCAAGTCGGCCGCCTCGACACGCAAGAGGTATTCAACGGTGCCAGTCACATTGTGGCATTCGATCACTTCCGGTGCGCGGGAAATCGCGCGTTCGAAGGCTTCCTGGCTATCCTTGGTGTGGATTGACAAGCCGACAGTAATGTAGGCCGTGAACCCGATTCCAAGGCGCACACGGTCCGTCTGAACGCGATATCCGGTGATTACTCCTGTGCGCTCAAGTTCTTGCACCCGCCGCAAACATGCCGAAGGTGACAGACCGACGCGGTCAGAAAGGTCAAGGTTCGATAGGCGCGCATTGAGAGCCAGTTCACGCAATATCTTTTTGTTTATAGCGTCCATATTGTGAATTTATTGCGCAATTGCCGCCCTCACAAGCGACTATGCAATCCCATGAGGCCAAAGTTTGTTAATAATTGCATCCATGTGGACTGACACGCTTCTACCTCTTGTGACCTTCGCCTTCGTGACATCCATCACGCCGGGCCCGAACAACCTTATGCTTATGGCATCAGGCGCAAATTTCGGATTTCAACGCACAATTCCTCACATGCTAGGCGTTGCTTTGGGCTTCGTTTTTATGGCATTTCTGATGGGCATAGGATTGTCCCAAATCTTCGAAACGTGGCCGCGTTTACGCGATGTCCTCACCATTTTCAGTGTCGCCTACCTCCTGTGGCTTGCCTGGAAGATCGCGCATGCGGCCGCTCCAAAAGAAGGAATGGCGGCGGGCAAACCCCTTACCTTCTTGCAGGCAGCGGCGTTCCAATGGGTGAACCCGAAAGCATGGTCAATGGCTCTTACGTCTGTCACGCTCTACGCGCCAGATGACACCCCCCTTGCCATGTTTTTTGTAGCTGCAGTGTTTGGCGCGGTTAACCTTCCCTCGGTCAGCACGTGGTGCATATTGGGGCGCGAAATGCGGCGCGTTCTCACAAATCCCAACCGATTGCGCCTTTTCAATTGGGCAATGGCAGGCATCCTCGTGGCGTCCCTTTATCCAGCACTGCTTTGAGCGCGCCAAAAAAGTCTCGCTCTGTCACCCCCCCTGTGGCAGAACCAACTAACGAAGAGCGCGAACCAATCGCGCCAACGGGGCAAGACATACAAGGTAATAGCATGAAACGTTTTGCGTTTATTGGTGTACTCATGGCAACGATAGCCGGACCTTCGCACGCCAACGCGATCAAGAGCGCCTGTTTGAATTCGGATCGCGCGGGCGGGAATTACGCCTTGTGTGGTTGCATTCAGGATGCTGCAAACCGAACTCTGACCACGCGCGATCAACGTTTGGCAGCCACATTCTTCAGCAATCCCCATCGCGCGCAGGAAATCCGCCAGTCCAGCAGCCGGTCGAATGCATCTTTTTGGGAGAGATATCGCAATTTCGGCAACGCCGCAGAAACATTCTGTCGTGGCTAAGGCTCTAGCGATGCAAGCACTCCGTCTGAGGCGCATTCAATAAGATCCAGCGCGCCTTCAAAGTCGCGGGTGTAATAGGGATCAGGAACCTCTCTACGCCCCGTTTGGGGCGCATAGTCGAGAAATAACCGAAGGTTCGCTCGCGACTTAACGGGCTGCATGTGGGCAAGGGTATCCAGATTCTCGCTGTCCATCGCAAGGATAAGATCAAAGTCTTCAAAATCCTGAACAACCACCTGCCGCGCACGCAGCAGCTTCAGATCGTAACCGCGTAAACCCGCCGCGTCGATCGCCGGTCCATAGGGCGGATCGCCCTTATGCCAGTCGCTCGTCCCGGCACTGTCGATATCAAGATGCGGCGCCTTATAGCGCAAAACACCCTCTGCTGTCGGAGATCGGCAAATATTCCCCAGACAGACAAATAAAATACGCGTGACTTCGGGCATGTTCAGACTTTCTCCAGGGCTCGTCCCGACCGGCAATCCGGCGAAGATCGTGGCATTGACCGCACCCCGCCCGATATTGTCTGGTTCGGCGAATATTCCGTGCTAAGGGACGAAGCCGACCGTGAGGGCGCTACGACATCTGAGATCATCCTGGTGCCCACTGAGGTTTTGGCCCTTTTGGACAACAAACGACTGGAACCAGTAAGTAACGTCGTCCCACTTTGGGTGAACAAGCCCCTTCACGTCGCGCAAACAAACCACTAAACGCGAAAACCCCGCCCAATAGGGCGGGGTTTTCCAGTAAATCTAAGCGGACGGATCAGGCGACGACTTCTTGTGCCTTAACGATCGCCTTTTTCACCTTAAGCGCGTTGGACGACAGATCAATGTCCTTTGCTTTCGCAAGGAACGCATCCAAACCACCACGGTGGTCTACAGTACGCAGAGCCGACGTTGATACGCGCAGGCGCACAGTGCGTCCGAGCGTTTCAGACATCAGTGCTGTCTCGGTCAGGTTCGGTAAGAACCGACGCCTGCTTCGGTTTTTGGCGTGGCTGACATTGTTGCCAGACATCGGGCCCTTTCCGGTCAATTCGCAGCGGCGCGACATGGGCTAATCCTCGATCTTTTGTCTCAGTAAAGAAGGCCGCTCGGGGCCCCCCTCAATACAAACGGGCAGCGCCATCGGCCCTGCCCAAGAATCCGTTCGCGGTGGATAGGTGGAATCCCAGCGGGCGTCAAGTCTCTGTCGTCGAAAGACGTGTGCCTAAACAGGATCGTTCCCAAGTCGGCCAAGCACCTCAGCCGCAGCCGCCCCGGGCGCACGACGGCCCTCGGCGACATCGTCCGAAAGCCGCGCCATTGCCGCATCCGCTTTTGGATCAGATGCAAGGCGACGTAAAAGACCTTGCCGCACTTCGTCTGCGAACCAACCACGCGCCTGCTGCGCCCGCCTTGAATCCCAAAACCCTGTCTCCTGACGAAACACCGCAAGCTTCTGCATCTCGCCCCAAGCCTCGCTCAACCCGGTTTCGTCAAGCGCCGATACCGTCATCGCCTTTGGAAAATCTTCCGGGTCTCCATCGCGTTTGCGCCAAAGCCGAAGCGCTCCGGCATAGTCGGCTGCTGTTCGGATGGCGGTCGATTTCAAGTCACCATCGGCCTTGTTCACAAGGACGAGATCCGCAATCTCCATAATCCCGCGCTTCACGCCTTGCAGTTCGTCGCCCCCTGCGGGCGCTAAAAGCAGCACAAACAGGTCCGACATCTCGGCCACGATGGTTTCAGATTGACCAACACCGACCGTCTCAATCAAAACGATATCAAACCCAGCCGCTTCGCAAAGCGCCACCGCGTCCCGTGTACGGCGTGCCACACCACCAAGATGGGTCTGGCTTGGCGACGGTCGGATAAACGCATTGGGTTCGCGGGCAAGTCGCTCCATCCGGGTCTTGTCGCCTAGGATGGACCCGCCGGTTCGCGTTGACGACGGATCGACGGCGAGAACTGCAACCCTACGCCCCGCTTTCGTCAACCGGCATCCAAACGCTTCAATAAACGTGGATTTACCGACACCCGGTGTGCCCGAAAGACCTATCCGCAACGCTTGACGACCCGACGATGCGAGCGTTTCAAGCAATGCGTCCGCATCGCCGCGATGATCAGCCCGCGCGCTTTCGATCAGTGTAATTGCGCGCGCTAAAGCACGCCGATCGCCATTCTGAACAGCTTTGGCTAGCCATGCCGTATCTTTGGAGCTCTTTTCGGTCATCGGCGGCGACTTTGGCGCGCCCGCGGCGGCCTGTCCAGTGGGGCTTTCACCCTCCTTCGCACCTTGCGATAAGCAGACCATGACAAGCCCTCTTCCCATCGACGACATACTGGCCACGTTGAACACGGCGCTGCGCGCTCACCGACAAGCCGTGTTGCAGGCTCCACCCGGCGCGGGCAAGACAACGCGCGTGCCATTGGCAATGCTGGAAGCGCGGTTTGTAGACGGTCGCATTCTGATGCTGGAACCCCGTCGCCTGGCAACGCGCGCGGCGGCCGAACGCATGGCCTCGACACTTGGAGAAACCGTCGGAGAAACCGTCGGCTACCGCATTCGAGGCGAAGCGAAGGTGGGACGCGCGACGCGTATCGAAATTGTGACAGAGGGCATCCTGACCCGCATGATCCAAAGCGACCCTACCCTTGAAGGCGTCGGCGCGGTGATTTTCGATGAGTTCCACGAGAGATCGCTGAACGCCGACCTTGGGCTGGCCCTTGTTCTTGATGTCAGGTCTGCCCTTCGCGAAGACCTGGTCTTGCTGGTGATGTCCGCGACACTGGACGCCGGTCCTGTCGCGGAACTGATGGGCGGCGCACCGATTATTACCTCTGAGGGGAAAAGCTTCCCGGTCGACACGCGTTGGTTGGACAAACCAAATCCAAAAGGGCAACGGCTTGAACCGGCGATGGCCGCCCTGATTGAGCACGCTGCGTCGAAAAGCGAAGGCGGAATTCTAGCGTTCCTCCCGGGCGAACGGGAGATTCGTCAAGTCGCATCCCTGCTGAGTAACCGCCTGAACGGCTTCACACTTCTCCCGCTCTACGGATCGTTGCCATTCAAGGAACAACAACGCGCCCTTCGGCCTGTATCAGGAAGAAAGCTGGTTCTGGCGACCGCGATTGCAGAAACCTCGCTAACCATTCCGGATATTCGTGTTGTTGTGGATGGCGGACGCGCCCGCCGTGCGCGCTATGATCCCGGATCAGGGATGTCTCGGCTGGTCACCGAGCGCGTCACCCGTGCAGAAGCTGACCAACGTCGCGGGCGTGCCGGCCGTGTTGCAAAAGGCGTTTGCTATCGTCTCTGGACAAAAGGTGAGGAAGGCGCGTTGGCGCCGTTTCCCCCTGCCGAAATCGAAACCGCTGATCTGGCAAGCCTTGCGCTTGAACTGGCCGAATGGGGCAGCGTTGGCGTGCCGTTTCTCACTCCGCCGCCCGACGGCGCTATGGCGGAAGCACGCGGGTTGCTGGCCAGTCTCGGGGCCCTCGTGGATCAACGTCTCACGGATCACGGACGCGTTTTGGCAAGGACGCCGCTGCACCCAAGACTGGCCCATATGATCGCTATCGCGGGCGCCGATGCCGCCCCGCTTGCAGCTCTTCTGGGGGATCGTGACCCGCTGCGTGGCGTGGGCGCTGACCTCGGTTTGCGCCTGACAGCATTGAGAAGTGGGCAACGCGACGCGGGCCTTGAGCGCATCCGCGCAGAAGCCAAACGCCTTCGCGGCCGCGCACCGCCAACCACGCTTCATGACCCTGCCGAACAGGCCGCCTTGGCGTTCCCTGACCGCATTGGACTTCGACGTCCGGGAGATGATCCGCGCTGGCTTTTGTCGGGGGGGAAGGGTGCAAAGATGGACGCGTCCGACCCGATTGCGGGCGCGCGTCTTTTGGTAGTGACCGACACAGATGGACACCCGCGGGAAGCGATGATCCGCACCGCTTTGCAGATATCAGAGGCCGCTCTGCGCACGGTATTGGGCGACCGCATTGAGACCACGGAGGTCGTGGAATGGTCGCGGCGCGACGGGCGCGTTATCGCTCGGATCGAAGAACGCCTAGGCGCGATTGCATTGACTTCAAAGCCGTGGACGAAGGCGCCACACGATCGTGTGGCAACGGCAATGTTGGACGGTATCAGGCATCTTGGCCTTGCTTTTTCACCAGCCACCGAACGGTTCCGCGCGCGCGTGGCATTGGTTCGGGATGCGGGCCACGACCTTCCGAATATGAGCGATCAAATCCTTCTGGATAGCCTGGAAGGCTGGCTGCTCCCTCACCTTGGTCGCGTTAAAAGCGCCCATGATTGGAAAGGGTTCGACCTTTTGCCAGCGCTTCGCGCAGGGTTGAATTGGGAACAAACGCAAGTCCTTGATCGCGAAACCCCGGCCCATTTCGTCACGCCCTTGGGGCGTCGGATTCCAATAGATTATGCGCAGGAGGCGCCGGAAATAACTCTGCGACTTCAAGAAATGTTCGGTGTTACGCGACATCCGCAAGTGGCTGGGCGGCCCTTGCGGGTTACGCTGCTGTCACCGGGCAACAAGCCCGTTCAGACGACAATGGATATCCCCGGCTTTTGGGCGACGTCTTATGCTGATGTCCGCAAAGACATGCGGGGGCGCTATCCTCGCCACCCCTGGCCCGAGGACCCAACTGTGGCGGACCCGACGCTAAGGGCCAAACCGCGCGGCAAAACTTAACACGCCGTGCGCACGAGGGGCGATGCGCGAAAAAAGCCGGATGATTAATGCCAGCAAATCAAGGGAAACGCACGCCAATCGCAACGTCGGTTTTGCGTCGGTGCATGTTTCAGTAAGCTGGCAGAACAGCACTGTTTTGTGCAGCCTCCGTTAAGATTGGCAACCGCTTTCTTAGGCAGTTTGCCGGTAAGAATGAGCTTTCCTCCGCCAGCCCCTGTCACATTGAAAGTACACGCCCCAAAGCGCACCGGGGCATCGGATAGTTAACGCTGAGTTAGGTTTGGGAGGTTACATATGTCCATGCACGCAATGCAAGACCTCTCACAGAAATCGGTTCTTGTTGAGACTTCGGCGCGAGATGCGTCGAAGCCATAGGAGATGCGAGAAGCCGATTTGCGTCACACGCATTTTAAATCAATTACCTAGCCGCCTACCAGCGCTTCAATGCGTCTTCGTCCGCCTCTTTCGCCGCAACCCAAGTTTCGCCATCCGCGCCGCGCTCTTTTTTCCAGAATGGCGCGCGGGATTTAAGGTAATCCATTAAGTATTCTGCCGCCGCAAACGCATCAGCCCGATGGCGCGCCGCAGTGGCGACCATCATAATTTGCTCGCCAGGGGCCAATGATCCAAAACGATGGATCACCAGCGCATCGGCCAACGACCACCGCGCCACAGCTTTCGCACAGATCGCCTCAAGCGCTTTTTCGGTCATGCCGGGGTAGTGTTCAATTTCCATCGCCGACAGGGTGCCGCCTTCATCTCGCACAAGGCCGGAAAACGTGACAATGGCACCTGCACCGTTGGCTCCATCAGTAAATGACTGAACTTCGGCGCCCATGTCGAATGGCGCGGACTGAACGCGTACGCCCATCAGCCGCCCGTCATCGGGGGGAAGAACGCAACCTCGCGCGCGCCAGCCAATGGTGCCGACATCTCGGTCAGTTCCTGGTCAATGGCAACGCGCACCGACGCCATGTCTGAAAACGCCAAAGCGTGTGCATCGCTGCGGGTTTTAAGATATTCGACGAGATCTGCGACGGTTTCGGCAGTTGTGTCGATCTGCTCTTTCGGCGCGCCAATACGCTCGCGCAGCCACGCAAAGTAAAGGACGTCGATCATTCCGTATCCTTTAGATATGGGAGAGATTTTCGTAAGTAGTCCCATCCCGTCACGATGGTCAGAGTGGCGGCCGCCCAAAGTAGACCGACACCAATCCACCACGTGTACCAATAGGCATCGCTGATCAGCCGGACGTTCACCGGATCGTCGCCGCCAGCCAAAATCTCCGCGAGGATATCGCGATCCATGCCAACCGTGCGTTCGATCCACATGTGTTGGAAAATACCCGTGGAAAACAGAACCGCGATGGCAACCATTTGCGCCGTCGTCTTCCATTTGGCCAATTTGGTGACCTTTAGCGTGCCGGCGGTATCGCCAAGAAACTCGCGCAGGCCCGACACGAACACTTCACGGAACATGATGATTGTTGCGGGAAGAAGGATCCACGGATCCATGCCAACCCTGGGATCGCCACTGAGTGCGACAATCATCAAAAGCGCGATCACCACCATCGCCTTGTCGGCAATCGGGTCCAACATCGCGCCAAGCTTGGTCTCCTGTTTCCAGGCGCGGGCAAGGTAGCCGTCGATCCAATCGGTCAGCGCTGCGCTGACGAACAGGGTGAGGGCGAACCAATCAGCCCAGGGGCGCGTGAAATAGAGAAACATGAGCACAAGTCCGGGCGCCGCAATGAGGCGGACCATCGTCAGGATATTTGGAATGTTCCATGTCATGCATTGCACTTAATACCCTCGGCCCCAAAGGGAAAGTGCCGTTGGGTGAGCGTTGCGAGAAACCTTGAACCCGCGCACTATGGGTCCATATGCGAGTTACCGAGCCCAGATATGCCGCGGCCATCCACATTTTGCTGGCTAGACGCGCAGGTTACACCCGGACCGAATACCTTTCGGACCTTGCGGTGCATCTGATCGGGACGATCGTTATTTTGACCTTCGTGCCGTTGCTTGTGGTGCTGGCTGTTGTGTCAGCGCATGGGGCGGCATCTGTGATCGGGATGGTGCTTTATGGCCTAAGCTTTGCGGCGATGATCCTGTGCTCGGCGGTTTACAATATCTTCCCGCACCCCGATTGGGAGTGGCTGTTTAAATGGCTCGACCATTCTGCAATTTATCTTAAGATTGCAGGTACATTCACCGGGTTTGCGATGATTGCAGGACAGGGATTTGTGATTGTCGGAGCGCTTTGGGCGGCGGCGGCGGGCATCTCGCTGAAGATGATCTGCCGGTTTCGCTTTCGTCGCACAAGCATCGCGCTCTATCTTGGGATGGGTTGGGCCGGTGGCCTGGTCGCGTTCGCGATATTCGCCGCTTTGCCGCCGCTGACAGGCAGTCTGATCGTCGGCGGCGGGCTGCTTTATACGGTCGGCACGGGGTTCTACCTTTGGCTGCAGCTGCCGTTTCACCTGACGATTTGGCATTGCTTTGTGCTGGTGGCGAGCCTGGCGTTTTATGCAGCAGCTGTGGTTGCTGTCCTGGGCTAGTTGCCGTGGAAGTGATCATAGATCGTCTCGGCAATCGCATTTGAAATCCCGTCGACCGCCTTCAGGTCGGTGAGGTTCGCGCGCCCGACAGCCTTTGCCGATCCAAAATGCGCGAGAAGGGCGCGTTTACGCGTCGATCCTACGCCCGGAACCTCATCAAGGGGTGTTGCGCCAACAGTCTTTGAGCGCTTCTGACGATGCGCGCCAATGGCAAACCGGTGAGCCTCGTCCCGCATGCGCTGAATGAAATACAGCACCGGATCGCCACGCTGAAGTGCAAAGGGACGCAAGCCCGTCCGGTGAAATTCTTCCTTGCCATGGTCGCGGTCCACGCCCTTGGCCACGCCGACCATCGGCACGTCTTCCACACCTAACTCGGCCAGTATCTGACGCACCGCGCTGACCTGCCCCGCACCGCCGTCGATCAGCAAAAGATCAGGCCAGTTTTCGGTCTCGCGGCTAGGGTCTTCTTTCAAAAGGCGTTTGAACCGGCGTGTCAGAACCTCTTTCATCATGCCAAAATCATCGCCGGGCGTGATGCTGTCGTCTTTGAAATTAAACTTGCGATACTGGCTTTTGAGAAAACCGTCGGGACCCGCGACGATCATCGCACCAACCGCATGTGCGCCCTGAATGTGTGAGTTATCGTAGACCTCAACACGGGTCGGAGCACTGTCCAGATCAAAGGCCTCTCCCAGCCCTGTAAGCAGTTTCGCCTGCGTCGCGGTTTCGGACATCTTGCGCGCAAGACTTTCGCGTGCGTTGCGCAAGGCACCGGCGACAAGTTCTTTCTTTTCACCGCGCTGCGGGATGAGAATCTCGACCTTCCGGCCCGCTTTCAAAGCGAGCGCCTCAGACATCAACTCGATGTCTTCAATCCCATCCGACAGCAGGATTTGCCTCGGCGGATCTTTGGTGTCGTAAAACTGACCGATGAAAGCCTGCATGATCTCGCGCGCATCGGCCCCCGCACCCGTGCGCGGGTAGTAATCGCGGTTGCCCCAATTTTGGTTGGCGCGGATGAAGAAGACCTGAACGCAGGCTTGTCCCCCCTCGACGTGCAGAGCAATGACATCCGCCTCGGCCACCCCGGTCGGGTTTACGGACTGGCTGCCCTGAACGAAGGTCAGCGCGCGCAGGCGGTCACGCAACGCGGCGGCACGCTCGAATTCCATTGCCTCGGAGGCTTTCTGCATCTCGGCGGCAAGCGTCTCCTGCACTTGTGTTGAGCGCCCCTGAAGGAATTTCTGAGCGTCTTTGACCAAACCAGCGTACGCGTCGTCGGAGATCAGCCCAACGCAAGGCCCAGCGCAGCGCTTGATCTGATAGAGAAGGCAGGGACGCGTGCGGCTTTCAAAGGTCGAGTCCGAGCAGTTCCGCAAAAGGAACACCTTTTGCAGCTGATTGAGCGTCCGGTTCACCGCACCTGCGCTTGCGAAGGGACCGAAATACTCGCCCTTCTCTTTCTTCGCGCCGCGATGTTTCTTGATCTGCGGAAAGGCGTGTTCCTTCGACAAAAGGATGTTCGGAAACGATTTATCATCGCGAAGAAGAACGTTGTAGCGGGGCTTTAATTGCTTGATCAGGTTCTGTTCAAGAAGCAGCGCCTCGGTCTCGGTCCGCGTCGTGAGGAACATCATCGTCGCGGTGTCACGGATCATACGGGCGATCCGCGGGCTGTGGCCGGTCGCCCGGGCGTAACTTGACACACGGGCCGTCAGATTGCGGGCCTTGCCGACGTAAAGCACCGCGCCCTTCTCATCGAGCATGCGATAGACCCCGGGCGAGCCATCCAACGTTTTCAGATACGACTGGATAACATCATGGCCGGTCAGGCTGGGTTTACGGATCTCTTCAGGCATAGCATTCGCTCTTATACGATTCTCTCCCTCGCTGCACCGCCACAAGGCCAGGAGCAAGAGAAAAGGCATCCACTTCTTCTGTGGATAAACCTTGGGACAAATTGGAACCGGAGGGATTTTTTCGTTTGATAATGCAGCATTCGCGTGACTGCCTAAAAATTAGGCTGTTCAGTAGGGCCTTGGAATCATTCAATATTTTGCTTAACGCGGCGCAACCAACTGAAAACATTAAGGTTTTCTTAACAGAAATGCGATAGCTCAGCGGCGGTGCAAAACTTTTGTCATCGCAGCGAAGTCTGACTATTCGACGCCCTGCACGTCAGGCGTCATCCAAGCCAGATGCTGGCCGCCATCGACGCAAATGAGCTGACCCGTGACGGCCGGAGCATCCAGAAAATAGGCAAGGGCATGCGTGATCCCGGACGGGTCCGCCCCACGCTTCAGGATCGTCGCCGCGCGCTGGTTTGCGAAGTGTTCCCGGCTTTGGCGCGTGCCTTGCATGGCAGGCCCCGGCCCGATGGCATTGACCCGCACTTTCGGGCCAAGCGCCTGCGCAGACGTCTGAGTCAGCGCCCAGAGGCCCATCTTGGCAATCGTGTAAGTCATGAACTCGGGCGTCAGTTTGCGGACACGCTGATCGATCATGTTCACCACAAGCGCCTTAGCGGTCGCGTCGCTCCATTCACCGCCGATATCGGGATCCGGGGCCTGTGCAGCGAAGGCCTGGGTCAGGACAAACGGCGCACGCAGGTTCGATTCCAGATGCCGATCCCAGCTTTCGCGGGTGGCGGTTTCGATATTGTCGTATTCAAAGATCGAGGCTGAATTCACAAGGACTGTCAGGGGTTGGCCCAAGGCTGCCGCGGCGGCGGGAACCAGTCTTTGCATATCTTCTTCGACGGTAAGGTCTGCGTGAACCGCAATCGCCTTCCGGCCCATGGCGCGAATTTCCGCCGAGACTTCTTCGGCCTCGTCCGCCGAATTATTGTAGTGGACCGCAACGTCAAACCCACGCTGCCCCAGCGAAAGCGCCATAGCGCGCCCAAGCCGCTTGCCAGCCCCTGTGACCAACGCAGCACTGCTCATACCTGCACCACGACCCAAATGTAGGCGACGTAAGCCGCGCAAAGCGAGATGCCCCAGCGGCGAGTCATGTTCCGGGCGTTCGAAAAGACAAACGGTGCGATCAGGACAGAGGCACCAAGCATCACCCAGAAGTCAAACCTCATGAAGGTCGTGGCAACCGGGATATCGCCGAAGAAGCTTGCGACGCCCATGATGCCCAACAGGTTAAACATGTTTGAGCCGATCACATTGCCCAAAGCAACGTCTGCCTGACGCCTGATGGCGGCCATGACGGTCGTTGCCAATTCAGGCAGCGAGGTGCCCAAAGCAACAAGCGTCAGCCCGATCACGCTGTCGGACACACCGAAGTTTCTGGCGATGACAAGCGACGCGTCCACAAAAATATTCGCCCCAAGCGGCAGACCGATGAGGCCAAGCAGCAGGAACAGACAAATTTTCCACCACGGCATATCCGGATCGACGCCTTCAAGGTCGTCTTCCATCGCTTTCATCGACCGTCGGTGGACCAACGCCTGCCTTGCCTGATCGCCCAGGATCAGTGCCAACATCGCCAGAAGGACCACCCCGTGAACCCATGTGATCGGCCCCATAAAGGCCAGGCCGACAAAGATTATGCTGGCAAACAGCATGGTCAAATAGCTTTTGCGCGTGTCGCATTCGGAGGTATTCAGCGTTGAAATCAATGCGGGTATGCCGAGGACCAGAAGGATATTTGCAGTGTTCGACCCGACCACATTGCCAAGCGCAAGACCCGGAGCTTCGTCCATAATAGCTGCAACAGAAATCAGAAGCTCTGGCGCCGATGTACCGAAGGCCACGACCGTCAGGCTGACGATCAACGCAGGAACCCCAAGCCGCAGGGAGGAATTCACGGCCCCGCGCACCAAAAGGTCGCCGGCCAGAAGCAAGATCACCAGACCTATGCCCGCAAAGAGAAACTCCATGCCTTACCCCTTCCCGCAGGGGCAAGCACTTTTGCCAATACGGTGGCGGCCGCAGGCCGAGCATTTCGCAGTATCAAGGCGGGTTTTCCAAGGCAAAATCCAACGCACTTTTCCAAACATCGCCAGAACGGCGATGACAACAAGAAAAAGCGTGACAGTCTTGATTAGCATATGAGACGTCAGACCCCGAAACGCGCGAAGGAGGCGCGGTCCTCAAAGGCTCCCAGCGCATCGTCTGTCACTTGCGCCCCGAGGCGACCAAGCAATGGTTTGCGCTGTTGGAACACTCGGAATTTCACCTTGTCGCCGAAGAGGTCTTTCATTTTCGGCACAAGATGAGCAACACCGTCGATGAGGCCCGTTTCAATTCCGGCGTCTCCCACCCAGATGTCTCCGGCAAACAGTTCCATGTCCGCATTCAGACGTCCGGCACGACGGGTTTCTACGTGATCGATGAAGCCTTGGTGAATGTGTTCCTGTAGCGCCTTGAGCCGTGTCACATCGTCCGCGTTTTCGGGACGGAACGGATCAAGCATGCTCTTTGATTTGCCAGCTGTGTAAACGCGACGTTCAATCCCGTAGCGCTCGATCAGATCAGTAAAGCCAAACCCAGCGGAGATGACCCCGATAGAGCCAACAATCGAGTGGCGATCCACCCAAATTTCGTCCGCCGCAGAGGCGATATAGTACCCCCCCGACGCGGCAACGTCTTCGACAAAGGCGTAAACCTTGATGTCTTTTTCCTCGGCCAGGCGACGAATGCGGGCCGCAATAAGCGACGACTGCGTTGGACTTCCGCCGGGCGAATTGATCGCCAAAGCGACAGCCGCAGGTTTGCCTTTGGTGAAGGCTTTTTGTATCAGGTCCGCAAGGCCTGCGTCATTCAACGCAGCTCCGCGGGCTTGTGCAGCGATGATCCCCTGCAGTCGAAGGACCGAGACCGTTGGCGGCGATTTCATGAATGGAATAAAGCGCTTCATGGAGACCGATGTAGGGTGTCCTTTGGGCCGCAACAAGTGAAGATGTCGCGCTGTTCATCGATATGTTGCGTCTGCGGTCACATCCTAGAAGGCGCCAGCACCCCGGCTAACGCCTCCCCCACGAGTATCCGCCCCCAAGAAGAAGCGCAATTTATTTTGAATTTCTGACATTAGTCTTCAGGCTTTCAGGCGATACCCCGTGCGAAAAATCCACCAGACGATCGCAAGACCAAGCGCGGTAAAGCCAGTGATTGCGATGAGGCTTGCAAGGACGGGCACGTCCGATGCGCCAAAGAACGACCACCGAAAGCCGGAGACAAGATAAAGCACAGGGTTAAACAGGGAAATCGTCTGCCAGATTGGCGGGAGCATGGTGATTGAATAAAACGATCCGCCAAGGAAAACGAGCGGCGTGATCACCAGAAGCGGAACGAGATTTAGTTGCTCAAAGCTTCTCGCCCAGATGCCGATGATAAACCCCAAAAGCGAGAAAGACACGCAAGTCAGGACCAGAAAGGCGATCATCCAAAACGGGTGTTGGATCGAAATATCTACGAAGGAAAAGGACGTGATCAGAATGATTATGCCGATTATCATCGCCTTTGTCGCGGCGGCGCCTACGTAACCGACGACTATTTCAAGGGAGGAGATCGGCGCCGAAAGGATTTCGTAAATTGTCCCGATGAATTTCGGGAAATAGATCCCGAAACTCGCGTTTTGTAGCGCCTGGGTCAGCACCGAGAGCATGATTAGCCCTGGCACAATGAACGCGCCATAACTCACGCCTTCAACAGAATCGATACGACTGCCGATTGCGGCGCCGAACACAACAAAATAAAGCGACGTAGACAAAACAGGCGAGACAATCGATTGAATGATCGACCGGAAGAACCGCGCCATTTCAAACCGCCAGATCGCGCGAATACCGTACCAGTTCATGCCGAGGCCTCCTGCACGAGAGTCACAAAGATGTCTTCCAGCGAACTTTGGTGCGTCTGCACGTCTCGAAGTCCCATGCCAGCCTCCCGAAGGTCTTTCAAAAGAGCGGTGATGCCGGTGCGTTCACCACGGGTGTCGTAAACGTAAACAACGGCAGACCCGTCATCGGCGCGCTGCAGATTGTATTTTGCCAGACTGTCGGGAATGGTTTCAACGCGCTCGGTCAGTTCGATCCGCATTTCCTTGCGTCCCATGCGGACAATCAAATCCTGCTTATCCTCAACCAGAAGAATTTCGCCGTTGTTGATTACGCCAACGCGGTCGGCGATGGCTTCCGCTTCTTCGATGTAGTGGGTCGTCAGGATGATCGTGACCCCGTCCTGGCGAAGCTGGTCGACCATGGCCCACATATCCTTGCGCAACTCCACATCCACACCTGCGGTGGGTTCATCAAGGAACAAAACTCGTGGCTCGTGGCTTAGCGCCTTTGCGATGAGGACGCGGCGCTTCATACCACCTGACAATTCGGCAATCCGCGCGTTCCGTTTGTCCCAAAGAGATAAGTCGCGCAGGACGTTTTCGATCAACGCGTCGTTCCTTGGCTTGCCAAACAGACCCCGCGAAAACCGCACGGTGTTTATGACGAACTCGAAGGGTTCGAGATTGATTTCCTGCGGCACCAGCCCGATCAGTTTGCGAGCCTCGCGATAGTCGCTTATGACGTCATGCCCGCCGACTTGGATGTGGCCGCTTGTCGGCGATGACAGACCACAAATCGTCGAAATCAAGGTCGTCTTCCCGGCTCCATTTGGACCCAGAAGGGCAAGGATTTCACCTTGCTCGATATCGAGGTTGATGTTCTTCAGCGCGTCAAACCCACCATCATAGGTCTTTGTGACGTTCTGAACTTCGACGATTGCGGGCATTTTTAAACCTCCTTCGCACAGGACCCTAACCGGGAACGTCCGTGGGAAACATTGCGGATTTTTGAACAGACGAGCTACGCAGATGAAGAGAGCGCATGGCTAAACGACCCTCAGAAACGAAAAACCGGCGAGGAAATCCTCGCCGGTTTAAACACTTAATCAGGGGTGACTAGTCGGCCTTTTGAGCCGCCAACGCAGCCGCATATTCGGGACCTAACGCAGAAATACCCTTAAGAATATCAATCGCATATGCGAGTTGATAATCCTCTTCACGCAGGTCCGCGGAAGCTTCTGCCTTGGCACGATCCGCTTCGATCAGGCGGCGCTCATCTTCGCTGAGGCTGTCGTTGTTAAGGCTACCACGCAGATCAGCCTCGGAGCGGGCGCCACGCTGCGGCGTCTCCTCTTCAGTTTCCTCGCGGCGCGGCGGCTGAGCCACGATGATATCCGGTGACACGCCCAACGCCTGGATCGAGCGACCCGACGGCGTGTAGTACCGTGCGGTGGTCAGGCGCATCGCGCCTTCGCCCCGAAGCGGCATCACGGTTTGCACCGAGCCCTTGCCGAAGCTTTTGGTGCCGACAACGATGGCGCGGCGATGGTCCTGCAAAGCGCCCGCAACGATTTCAGACGCCGATGCGGAGCCACCGTTGATCAAAACAACGATCGGTTTTCCTTGAGCAAGGTCGCCCTCTTCTGCATTGAAGCGGTCGCCATCTTGCGGATCGCGACCACGGGTCGACACGATCTCGCCCGCGTCAAGGAACGCGTCCGAAACACGCACCGCCTGATTGAGCAAACCGCCCGGGTTGTTACGCAGGTCAATAACGAAGCCGTTGACGTTGTCCAGGCCGCCAAGCTCTTCCACTTGTTCAGCAAGCTGGTCGCGCATCGACGGGAATGTCTGATCGCTGAAGGTCGTCAGGCGCAATACGACAGTGTCGCCAACTGTGCGCGAGCGCACCGCAGTCAAAGTGATGATATCGCGGATGATGGAGACATCGAAGGGTTCGCCTGCGCCCTCCCGCACCACTGTGATGATGATTTCACTGCCGACCGGGCCACGCATCAGGTCAACTGCCTGATCAAGACCAAGGCCCAGGACGCTTTCGCCATCCACGTGGGTGATGAAGTCACCCGCCTCGACACCGGCTTGATCAGCTGGCGTTCCGTCGATCGGAGAGACGACCTTCACAAAGCCCTCTTCTTGTGTGACCTCGATGCCAAGCCCACCAAATTCACCACGTGTTTGCACACGCATATCGGCGGCGTCATCTGGCGACAGATACGACGAATGCGGATCAAGGGATGTCAGCATGCCCCTGATCGCAGCTTCGATCAGGTCGCCCTCGTCTACTTCTTCGACATACTGCGCGCGGATCCGCTCGAATATATCACCGAACAGGTCCAATTGTTCGTAAACCGAGGCCTTTCGGTCGGCTTCTTGCGCCAACAACGGTCCGGCCACCTGCGTAGTCACAACGGCGCCAAGCATGATACCGGTGACGGACGCTAGAAAGAATCTTTTCATTACAGTTCCTTAATCTATCTGCCGATGAAACCGCGACCCGGGGTCGACGGCCTCCCGGCCCTGTCTTAGCTCAATATAAAGCGTTTCGCGGCCAGGTTGACCACTGCCTTGTTCGCTTTCGATCAATTTCTCTTGTTCACGTGCAAAATCGCCGCCCATAAGGCCAATTGGTTCGCCCAATGCCAGGATTTGACTGCGGGTCACAAACAGATCAGACGCGCCCGCCAAAATCAGCAATTCGCCTGCACGCGGCTCCAAAATCACGACCTTTCCGAAGTCCGGCAAAGCGCCCGCAAACCGAACCGTGGCCGCCACAGGCGTGGTGACGATTGCCGCTGCATTTGTCGCAATAATCCAACCGGGGCGCCGCACACCCACCGCGTCGGCCTCGTTAAAATCGCGCAGGACCCGGCCGACCACTGGCAAAGCCCAGCTTTCACCGGCAGCGTCCGGCCCCTGGGCTGCTGTCACAAAATTGTCGGCGAAGGCGGCGAGTGTCTCGGAGGAGTTTATCAACGCCTCCATCGCAGCATCATCGGTCGCAGCTGCTTGCGGCAGATCACTGCGATTTGAGACGGCCTCAGATAAAGCAAGCCGCGCCGCGCGAATGCCCGCCAAGCCATCTTCAAGCTGCGCTTGCCCCGCAAGTTGCAAGGCAACGATATCCTGTATGCCTTCTAGTTCGCGCGCGACTGATTGCGCCCTCGTATTAAGCGCCGGGACCAACTCGCTGGCCAGCATACCGGTGCGGATCGCCGGAAGCGGGCCGTCGGGGTGCAAGACTTGCGCCGCACCGCCGCTGCGTTCGATGCTTTGCAGCGCCGCCAAAAGCTGCATCAACTCGGCATCGCGCCCTTCCAAAGCGCTGCTGATTGCGCGTTCTTCATGGGCTGCAAGACGCAGACCTTCGCGCATGGCGGCAAGCCCACGCTCGTAAGCGCGCACCGTGACCGTCAAAGCCGCAATCCGATTGCCTGCGCCGTCTGCCTCGGACAAAGCCAAAGCTGCCTCCTGCAGAAAATCAGACGCTTCGCGCGCCAAATCCGCAGCGGAGTCCTGCGCCGAAACCGCCGGAGCGAAGGCCAGTGACAGGCAAAGCAGAAGATGCTTCATCGCGTGATCAAGCTTTGCCCGGTCATTTCAGGCGGTGCGTTCAACCCGAGAAGATCAAGAAGCGTCGGCGCAAGATCCGCAAGTCGTCCGTCCATCAGAGTGGCCCCATCCGGCGCGCCGATCACGGCAACCGGCACAAGATTGGTCGTATGCGCCGTGTGCGGACCGCCGGTTTCAGGATCGACCATGGTCTCACAATTCCCGTGATCAGCCGTCAGCACCATCGCGCCTCCCGCCGCCTCTAAGGCGACGATCACACGCGCAAGCCCCTGATCAACGGCCTCGCAGGCCTTCATCGCGGCGGCCAGATCACCGGTGTGACCCACCATGTCCGGGTTGGCGTAGTTCACGATGATCAGATCATAGCCGTCCTCGATCGCCGCCACGAAATGCTCCGTCACTTCGACCGACGACATTTCAGGCTGTAAATCATAAGTCGCCACTTTGGGCGACTTCGGCATAAAACGATCCTCACCGGTCTCGGGTGTCTCTTTGCCGCCGTTCAGGAAAAACGTAACGTGCGGGTATTTTTCCGTTTCTGCTAAGCGGAACTGAGTTAATCCGTGCTTTGCAACCCATTCACCAAGCGTGTTGGCGATCTTCTTTTTGGGGAAAGCGGCGGTCATGAACGCGTTATGCGCCTGCGAGTAATCCACCATTCCCAGAAGGGCCGCCAATTTCGGACGCTCGCCGACGTCAAAATTCGAGAACACAGGCGCCCCTATCGCGCTCAAAATTTCGCGCGCACGATCCGCACGAAAATTGACAAAAAATACGCCGTCGCCGTCCTTCATCCCTTGGTAACCATTAGCGATATAGGGCTCGATGAATTCATCGGACTGACCAAGCTCATACCGCTTAGCAATGGCCTCGACCGCATCAGCCACGGGATCAGCTTTGCCTAGCACCATGGCACGATAGGCTTTCTCAACCCTGTCCCAGCGATTGTCGCGATCAAGCGCGAAATACCGCCCGGAAACTGAAACGATTTTGACGCCCTCCGGCAATGCTTGCGCCAAAGCAGCGACCTGATCGTGCGCTGATTGCGGCGGCACGTCGCGGCCGTCTGTAATTGCGTGAACCACAACACTCACACCGCGATCGGTCAGCACCTTTGCTGCCGCGACGATGTGGGTCTGATGGGCATGTACACCACCCGGTGATGCCAGCCCGATAATATGTGCCGTGCCACCGCTGCCCTGTAGTTTTTTGGCAAAAGCGCCAATGGCTTCGTTGTCGAAGAACGATCCGTCTTCAATCGCCAGATCGATCTGCCCCAAATCCATCGCAACGACGCGGCCTGCACCGATGTTGGTGTGACCCACTTCGGAATTACCCATCTGCCCTGTCGGCAAACCAACGTCAGGCCCATGGGTGATCAAAGTCGCATTCGGGCAGGTCGCCATAATCCGATCAAACGTCGGCGTATTTGCAAGAACCGGCGCGTTTGCTTCGCGGTCCGCGCGGAGCCCCCAGCCGTCCAAAATGCACAGAACCACAGGTTTCGGGATGCTCATCTCATGCCTTTCAGGTTGGGATTTTCGCGGACCATATAGAAAGCGTGGCCCGAGGAAAACCACCGCCAAAAGAAGTTAGCTTCGCACGGTCCGTCAAAGATCGTCCTCGCTGTCTGCGCCAAATTCGGTTTCGACGATCCCGGCGTCATATCCTTGGTCCTCCAGCCAACGCCGGAACGCCGACGTATAGCCGTGGGTCACAAACACGCGCTCGGCGCCGGTAGCTTTGATTGCCATGTTCAAACCGTCCCAATCCGCATGATCCGACAGCACAAAGCCCCGATCCGCCGAGCGGCGACGCCGCACACCTCGCAGCGCCATCCAGCCACTTGCAAATGCCGTGGATGTCGGGCGGAATTTACCGGCCCAGGCGCTTGCCATGGCTGAAGGCACGGCCAGAACAAACGCCCCCGGATAATTTGCGGGCTTCAGATCGGGCGTCACACGGATGGACGCGGGCAGTCTTATGCCTTGTGCACGCAGGACTTCATTTGTGTTTTCAATCGCCCCATGCGTCAGGATCGGGCCAATCGAAGGATCGAGGCTTGCAAGGATGCGCTGTGCCTTGCCCAGCGCATAGGCCCCGCAGATCGAGAACCGACCCGACGCCGCGTTTGCAGCCCACCAGGAGTTCATATCGGCGGCCACCGATGACGGAGCGTCCCATTTGAAGACCGGCAAACCGAACGTACATTCGCTGATGAACGTGTGACAGCGCACCGGCTCGAAAGGCTCGCTGACACCATCGTCCACGACTTTGTAGTCGCCCGAAACAACCCAGACCTCGCCGCCAACTTCAATGCGAATTTGTGCTGAACCCGGAACATGGCCGGCCGGATGGAAGCTGACTTTTGCATCGCCGATCTGCCGGCGCTCGCCATAGGAGATGGTCTCAAGCGCGATGTCACCAAGGCGATGCCGCATCACCGGGGCCGCGGCCTTGGTCGCCAGGTAACGCCCCATGCCGCCCCTTGCGTGGTCCGCATGTCCATGCGTAATCAACGCCCGGTCAACCGGCCGCCAAGGGTCAATATAAAAGCCCCCAGCCGGGCAAAAGACACCCTTCTTGGTGAACGTCAGAATTGGCGTTTTGCCCATACCTTTAATCTTAGCGTCCCAAAACTGCCCGAACAGCAGGCAATTGCATAAATCCAGACTTTACCTGCCGAAAGCCAGGCGCGCTTGCCCTTTGACTTTCCAGCCTCGGCGATCATAGTCAGCGAGAACAAGGGGAATAATGTTGAAAAAACCAAACTACTTCAATGAAATGGGCTCAGGCAATGCGATCCGCCCACCCTATGAGGGACTTGGTGCATGGGCGGCTGAGATGCCCGAGGAATTCCGCAACACCAAGCAATCCGAGGCCGAAGCCCTGTTCCGGCGCATCGGCATTACTTTTGCGGTCTACGGCGAAGGGGGCGACCCGGACCGGCTGATCCCTTTTGATATGTTCCCGCGCATTTTCGCCGCCCAAGAATGGCGCAAGCTGGAACGCGGCGTCAAACAGCGTGCGAAGGCGTTGAACGCTTTCCTTATGGATGTTTACGGGCGCGGTGAGATCGTAAAAGCCGGGATTATTCCGGGGCGTCTTGTCTATCAAAACGAGGCCTACGAGAAAGCAGTGGTTGGGATCAAGCCGCCGCGCGGTGTCTACAGTCATATCGTTGGCATCGACCTTGTACGGACCGGCCCCGACGAATTTTTCGTCCTTGAGGACAACTGTCGCACCCCGTCAGGTGTCTCTTATATGCTGGAGAATCGCGAGATCATGATGCGGATGTTCCCGCAATTGTTCCGCGAAAACCGGATTGCCCCTGTGGAGAGCTATCCGGCGCAACTGCGACGCACACTTGCCAGCGTCGCCCCCGCAAAATGCGATGGCGAGCCGACGGTTGCAATCCTGACGCCCGGCCATTTCAATTCGGCTTACTACGAGCACAGTTTTCTGGCTGACATGATGGGCGTGGCTTTAGTCGAGGGGCAGGATTTGTTCGTCAAAGGCGACTTCTGCTACATGCGCACGACGGAAGGCCCCAAGAAAGTTGACGTGATTTATCGCCGTATCGACGATGCCTACATTGACCCGCTTTGTTTTCGACCGGAATCAATGCTCGGCGTTCCAGGATTGATGAATGTCTATCGCTCGGGCGGTGTTGCCATCGCCAGTGCGCCGGGGGCCGGTGTCGCCGATGACAAGGCAATATATACCTTCGTACCCGAAATGATCCGCTTTTTTCTGGGCGAAGAACCGATCCTGAACAACGTCCCGACCTGGCAGTGCGGCAAGAAAGACGAGCTGAAATACGTGCTTGAGAATCTTGGCGAGCTGGTCGTGAAAGAGGTCCATGGATCGGGTGGGTACGGGATGTTGGTCGGGCCGCGCTCGACCAAGGAGCAGATCGAAGTGTTCCGCCTGAAAATCGAAGACAATCCCGGAAACTACATCGCCCAGCCCACACTCGCGCTGTCGACCTGTCCCACATTCGTCGAGGAAGGGATCGCACCGCGCCATGTCGATTTGCGGCCCTATTGCCTTGTCGGAGAGAACATAGAACTTGTACCGGGTGGCCTCACGCGGGTTGCGTTGACAGACGGCTCGCTGGTGGTGAACTCAAGTCAGGGTGGCGGCGTCAAAGACACCTGGGTGTTGGCCGAATGACCCTTCTTGCCCGCCACGCCGAGAACCTTTTTTGGATTGGGCGCCTTGTTGAGCGCGCCGAAACCGTCGCCCGTCTATTCGAAGTTGGCTCACGCAATGCGCTGATCCCAAACACTGCGGGCGGCTTTCGCAACGAGTGGGAATCTGTCCTGCGCGCCAGCGGCTCGGCCGGTACCTTCAAGGCCAAATACGGGGACGATATTCGAGAACGAAACGTGGAAAGCTTCCTATTTTTTGATTCCGATAATCCCTCGTCCGTCGCTTCGTGTATTGAACATGCTCGCGAAAACGCGCGCATTGTCCGCACCTCACTGACCAGCCAGACGTGGGACGCGCTGAACAACGCCAATCAAGAAATGCGCGAGTTGAAGCGGACAGAACGCTCGAAACTGTCGATGAGCGATCTGATTGATTGGACCTTGCGAACAGCCGCATTGATCCGCGGCACAATCGAAGACACGCAGCTTCGGATCGACGGTTACGATTTCCTGAATATCGGCACATACCTTGAACGCGCCGATAGCACCGCGCGCCTTTTGGATGTGAAATACTTTGTGCTTTTGCCACAGGTGGATTTCGTCGGGACCGAACTTGATAACTACCAGTGGCGGACGATTTTGCGGGCACTGTCCGCCCACCGGGCGTTCAGTTGGGCCTATGGCGGCGAGGTTACAGCGGCTAAAATTGCCGATTTCCTGATCCTTAACCGTAAGGCACCACGATCGCTGATCACCTGCGCCGAGGAGGCCTGTTGGCATCTGGACCGGCTTGCCCGCGCTTATGGGCAAACAACCGAAGCCCAAACCCAGGCCCGTCTTCTGGTGGCTAACATGAGCGAGATTACCGTCGATGATATCTTTGAAGAGGGGCTCCACGAGTTCTTGTCGCGGTCAATTGACGAGATCGCGGCTTTGGCGGCTGTCATTAGCGGCGTCTATCTAAGTGGGGAGGCCCGGTAATGCGCTTACAAGTAAACCACCGCACAAGCTACCGATTTGACCCGCCAAAGCGGGGTGTCGCGCAATCATTGCGGCTTTGGCCGTCTCTGTTTGACGGTCAGAAAATTCTGGATTGGAACGTGGATATCGAAGGCGCGGTACGTGGCGCAAGCTTCCGTGACGGCGCCGGTGATCTGATCGAAACCGCGACCTTCCTTGGCTCCGTCGAAAATGTCGTTGTCGAGGTCAGCGGAACGGTCGAAACGACAGATCTGTCTGGCGTCCTGCGCGGCCACTCCGAGAAAGTACCGCCTTTGGCGTACGTCAGGCGCGGGCCTTTCACCCACGCAAGCCCCGCAATACGCGACCTTGCCGAAGCCGCCGTAAAAGACGCCGGAAGCCCAATTGCCGAAGCGCATGCACTTGCCACAGCCGTCGGTGAAGCGATTGCCTATGTTCCGGGAGAAACCGACGAACGGACCACGGCCGCAGAAGCGCTGGAAGCAGGGCGTGGCGTTTGTCAGGATCACGCACATGCGCTTGTCGCAGCAGCCATAAGTCTGGAAATTCCCGCGCGCTATGTGACCGGATATCTTCACGCCGTAGGTGCCATCGCGGAAGCAAGCCACGCCTGGGCCGAGCTATATGTGCGGGATTTGGGCTGGGTTGGGTTTGATGCCTCGAACCGAGTTTGCCCCGACGAACGCTATATCCGGCTTGGGTCGGGCTTTGATGCGATCGATGCCGCGCCCATCCGAGGGGTGTCTCAAGGCTCGGGCGCAGAAGCGTTAAGTGTCGACGTGACAATCATTGATGCAGGTCAACAATAGGGTTTTTTATCAATCTGAGGGCTTTTTGCGGAGAACCTCATCTGAGGCGCGTCGCGCGATCCATAACATTCGGCGATGAGGTAATATTGCCACATTTTTAGGCGTGATGAAGAAAAATCACGCACAGCGTCCGCAGACTGTGTAGTCTCGTTTTGATAGGTATTGTGTCTTTACGAATTAGCAGATTCTTATTCCAGCCGCGCAGATTTACGACCGCGCAGCATATTAGTTCCTCCCTGACTGGATGGCCGTGCTTGCACGGCCCTTTTTTTCGTCCAATCAGTTCGTACTGTCCAATCCATCCGGCTTCCCTACAACGACAAACCGCAGGTTTTCGGGCTGAAATAGCCGGGCCGCCACACGCTTGACGTCATCCAGGGTCACAGCCTCGACCCGGTCGTTGCGGGTTGTGATGTAATCAGGCGTTAGCCCAATGGTCTGCATCCCCACAATGATCCGCGCAATCGGGCCGTTCCCATCGAAACGCAAGGGATACGCACCCGTCAGATAGGTTTTGGCCTCGGCCAGTTCTTCCTCGGTGACGCCTTCTTCGGCGATCCTGGCCCATTCAGCTTTCACGACATCAATCGCTTGCGCAACGCGGTCATTGGCAGAAGCAAACTGACCCAAAAGCATGTCGGCATTGTCGAAGTTCACAAGATACGACCCGACGCCATAAGTCAGACCTCGCTTTTCGCGCACTTCTTCCGAAAGCCGAGACTGGCGACCCGAGCCGCCGAAAATCTCATTGGCAACGAAGGCCGCAAAGAAGTCCGGGTCATCGCGCGGGATACCCGCATGGCCAAAAAACGCGACCGATTGCGGAGTTTCAAAAGGTACAATTGTCATGCCCCCGGTGATGTTAAGCTCCGCCGTCCCCGGCAATTCTGCACCCGTTTTAGGCAAGCCACCCAGCAAACTATCAAGCAACAGCCCAAGCTCTTCGGCCGAGATATCACCGGACGCGCCGACATAGATGCGGTCCCGCGCCAAAACAGCGCGATGTGCCGCAACAATGTCGTCTCGCGTCAGCGCAGCCACGCTTTCAAGGGTTCCGCTATTGTCGCTGCCGTAGGGATGATCGCCGTACACCATCGCGTCGAAGGTGTGGCTCGCAATCGAATTCGGATCCGTGGCGTCGGATCTGATGCCTGATAGAACCTGCGCACGCACGCGCTCAACCGCATCTTCATCAAAGCGCGGGTTGACCAATGCGTCGCGCAACAACTGAGAGGCTTCATCGCGGTTTTCGCTTAGCATTCGGACCGACACGCTCAAAGCATCGTCCTGGACGGAAAAATCAAAGCTTGCCGCCAATCCATCGCGGGCTTCCGCAAAGGCGGTGGCATCCATCTCGCCCGCGCCTTCTTCGATCAATCCGGTCATCAAGTTAATCACACCGCGTTTGCCTGTCGGATCAAGCGATGCACCGCCCAGGAACCGGATTTGCAGCGACACAAACGGGATCGAGTCCTCCTGTACCAGCCAGGCTTCAATGCCGCCGGGCGACGTAACTTCCTGAATTTCAACAGCCGCCTTCAAAGGGGCCGCCATAGCCATAGCCATCATCGTGGCAAAGACAACACGGATCATTGCATCAACTCCTCGGACCCTTCGGGCATCACCCAACCAGTGACAGCATTTCGGCGCTCAAAAATGGTGGCCGCGACGGCCATGATGTCATCGGCTGTCACTTCGCCAAGGATTTGCGGCCATGCCTCGATGTCTTCGATTGTCAGCCCACTGGTAAGCCCGCCACCATAGGTGCGTGCGAGAGACGACAGATTGTCCTGCCCGTAAATTTCTGACGCCCGGATTTGCATGCGGATGCGTTCGAGGTCTGCCATATCCACACCGGTCTCTAGAAAGGCATCCAAAGCCTTGTCCATCGCCGCTTCTGCATCGGCAAGACTGACACCCTCGCTTGGCACAACGATCAGACCAAACGTTGTTTCATCAAGCGAAAGTCCACTGTAAAACGCCGCCGAATAGATCGCGACCTGGCTTTCAAACTGAAGCTGCTCGGCGAAGAACGATGTCGTGCCCGACCCGCCCAACAACTCGGCCAGAAGCGTCAAAGCGGCCGCTTCTCCTTGCGCACCCGCATCCCGTTCGGGCGCAAGATATGTGCGGATTACATAAGCCTGACCGATGCGGGGATCCGCATAGGAGAGCCGGCGCTCAGCAAGCTGGGGAGGTTCGGTTACACGCTCACGTGGCTTCACATTCGGATTGGGTGGAATCACACCGTAGTATTGCTCGGCAAGACGACGCACTTCGTCCGGTTGCACATCGCCCGCAACCACAAGGATCGCGTTGTTGGGCCCATAATGCTGCTCATAAAACGAAACGGCGTCTTCCAGCGTCAGCGCCTCGGCTTCATGTTTCCAGCCAATGATCGGAATGCTATAGGGGTGGCTAAGGTACTGCGCGGCACG
>NZ_CALJXO010000222.1:0-30147 GCF_937988555.1 uncultured Boseongicola sp.
CACACAGCCTCCGGACAAAGGCGACATCAGACCTTTTCAGGCAAGCGGGAACATGGACTTTGGTGCATCTCTTGGGCGCCAAAACATTATAAAAAATACATGAATATCAAATTCCTACTGCCCGTCGGCAGTTTTGTTATCCATGATACAACGGCAGGCGTCGATACAGATTTTTGACCGACCTTTAAAGTGTGATTGAGTAATTGACTCAACGCGTGGCTACGCGTTGATTAAACGGCTAATGATTGGAAGTTCAGACGTCAGACCTTCGACCTTGCGGGACCTATGAGTTCTGGGTCTAGTTCCGCGTGACGACCCTGATCTGTCGATAAATGCCGGGGACGATAAAGGGAATGGCCTTTACGGCTGGAGCAAGCGTCGCGCCCAGGTCCTCTTGGGCAATATCGAAGGGTGAGTTGCGATAACTCCCTCGTTGGGTTTCATCCCACTAACCCAAAATAGGCTTCGAACTACAAAGTGTGGTCCCTCAAATTGGTTTTGTACTTCTTCTTCTGTGCTTCGGTCCAACCAGCCTTAGCTCGCTTCCATGGTTTGCCATCATCGTCCAAGTAGGCAACCCTATTTGAACGCTTTATGCCTGTACTCTTGGACTTAGATCCGCCGAACAACTCCTCAATCGATACGCCAAGCTCTTTGGCCTTCTCTTTCAGAATGCTTCTAGCGTTTTTTACTCTCTCAGCTTCCTTACGAGCTCGGACCAACTGAGCTTCTTCGATAAGGACAATCAGCTCTTCTTCCTTCATGCTCTCCAAGATTTTGAGTGCTTCTGCCCAGTTCTTTTCTAGATGCTTTCGGTCGACTGCCATGTCATTTCTCCTCGTTGGCTTTCTTAGCGTTACAGCTATTTCCTTAAAGGATAGAGTAACCAAGAGACCCTTTTTTGCATCAGCCCCCATATGGTACACAGACAAGGAGGTTTCCTTTACATGGTATGGTTTTTCAAGTTGGCTTTGTATTTCTTCTTCTGTGCGTCCGTCCAACCATTCTTAGCACGCTTCCAAGGCTTACCATCATCGTCTAGATAGCTCACTGTTTCCTGACGTTTTGCACTTTGGTTCTTAGTCTTTGATTTAGAAGGGCCATCCTCATTGTGTGAGAACTCATTGGCCATTTGACGTAGCTTAGTTAGCAGTTCTTCAGCTTCGTCGTGAAAGTTGGCATCTCTGACCTTCTTTACAAGTTGCTGAACCCTTGGCTTCATCTCTTCCACAAGTTCATCAATCTCAGATTTTGCCTTGGTGCGAACCTCAGATATAATCTCTGACCAGTCACGTTCTTGTTCCTGTTTAGCCATGTCGTTCCTCCACATTAAATTGGATAGCCTTCTTCCTTGCGTTACAGTTAGTGAAGCAATGACCATGCAGCAAGAACAATGAAGTGAGACTATCGCTTTGGATCAAGTTGTGTAATTTAAATATATTTGACAAAACAATGATTTAACTGGGATCTATTGCTGGTCGTGTCAATCATAATCTTTTTCAAGCCATAGGGTTAGGGCAAAAAGGCATAACTGAGAGCCCGTAGAGTTAATACGAGTGCCGCCCAGATTACGACCCCTCGCACTAACTTTGACTGCCCTTTCAATATGAGTGGATGTCCGAGTAGGTAGATACCGAGACCGATTGCACTGGCGGACAGGGCATCGTGTGCCAGATTCAATTCCATACGATATTTCCTTGAAGTTGATACTTGAATGTCTAGCCCGTACGCCGCGATGATAACTTTGATCTAACTCAAGGCGAACGAATGCCTGCGGTGCTAGCATAGGCTCATTCCCCCAAGGAAGGCTTCATCCCGAAGCAAGCATACTGACCCCGTGATCATCAGATCGCGGGGTTTTCTTTGTGAGTACCTGGGACAGATCGCGCCACTACGCGTGTTGTGTCAAACAGCCCGCATCAAACGAAATTTTTACAGATCAGATGTCCTCGATCAGAACGACGCCCGGCAACGACTTCAGTGCGCCCTTGATCTGAGCCGAAACCGGCCAGCCATCCCCGATCGACACCGAGACATCCTGCGGCGCGCCCGGCAACGGCACAGAAAGCGCCGTCAGGATAATCTCGCCCCGGGATCGGATCGATTTATCGTCCTTGAACCGCTCCAGAACCGATTGCACCATGGGCACGGCAACTTCGTCGTCGATCATCACGTTCAGACCGGCCGTGGCGGCGTCCACAATTCCGTCAATTGGGGCCGCAGACCGGGCAATTGGGTCGAACTGACCCTCGTTAAAGCGCGCCTCAAGGGTCATCACGACCTGCGTGGTCTGCTCGAAGACTTTGCGCATCGTCTCGAAGTCATCGGGGAACAAGGCCATGCCCGATACCTGCCCGGTCGGGTCTGAGATGTTCATCCGGAAAAAACGTGTGCCGCGCCCGGATTTTCGTTCTTGCAAGGCCGAAATAACCACCCCAACCCGCGCGATGGCGGCACCTTCGGCCTCGGCCTTCGCTTGCAAGTCGGCAAGGGTTATCAATCCTTTGCGCTTCAGCGCCGGCGCATAGTCATCCAGGGGGTGCCCAGACAAATAAAACCCGATTGCAGTCTGCTCCTCGACCAACCGCTCGTTCGGCAACCAGTCGTCGACGGGCGACAGGCGCGGCTCGGGTAGGTCATCGCCAGCTTCCCCAAACAGTGATACCTGAGCGCTGGCACGTTGCTCATGAACAGCCGCCGAATAGGCCGCCAAGGGGTCCAAAGACTGGAATATCCGCCGCCGGTTCGGGTCCAGCTGATCAAAAGCGCCGGCGCGCGCAAGCATCTCCAAAGGCCGCTTGCCCACCCGTTTTAATTCCACACGCCGTGCAAGGTCGAAGACATTTACAAACGGCTTGTCGCCGCGTGCGCCGACGATCAACCGCATCGCCTCGACGCCAACGTTCTTCAGCGCCCCAAGCGCGTAGACCAGCTTCTGTTCGCCCACCGTAAACGTCGCCTGGCTGCGGTTCACACAGGGCGGGATGATCTCAATCTTAAGCCCGCGCCGCACCTCGTTGGCGTAAACATCAAGCTTTTCGGTCAGATGCAGATCGCAATTCATCACACCCGCCATGAATTCGACAGGATGGTTCGCCTTCAGCCAAGCTGTTTGATAACTGACGACCGCATAGGCGGCAGCGTGGGATTTGTTGAAGCCGTAGTTGGCGAACTTATCGAGAAGGTTCCAGACCTCCATCGCCTTCTTTTTATCGACGCCATTTTTGGCTGACCCCTCAAGGAATTTTGGACGCTCAGCGTCCATTGCTTCCTGAATTTTCTTGCCCATGGCGCGCCGCAACAAGTCCGCGCCTCCGAGCGTATATCCCGCCATCTCCTGCGCGATCTGCATCACCTGTTCCTGATAAACGATGATGCCTTGGGTCTCGTCCAGAATGTGATCAATCGACGGATGCAGCCGCTCGCGTTCGGCGCGGGCGTTCTTCACGTCGCAATACTGCGGGATGTTCTCCATCGGTCCGGGGCGATAGAGCGCTACAAGCGCCACGATGTCCTCGATACAGGTGGGCCGCATGCGCCGAAGCGCATCCATCATCCCCGAGCTTTCCACCTGAAAAACCGCAACCGTGCGCGCCTTGGCGTAAAGCTCGTAGCTCTTTTCATCATCCAGCGGGATCATGCCAATATCGTTCTCGGTCCCGGAGTCCGGCTCATAAAGTCTCGTGCCATCCGCCGCGACATCCAGTGTTCGGCCACTGGCAAGAATTTGATCAATCGCGTTTTGAATGACCGTCAGCGTCTTCAGCCCGAGAAAGTCAAACTTGACCAAACCGGCCTGCTCGACCCACTTCATATTGAACTGTGTTGCCGGCATTTCGGACCGTGGATCGCGGTAAAGCGGCACCAGTTGATCCAAGGGCCGGTCGCCAATCACTACGCCTGCCGCGTGGGTCGAGGCATTTCGCAATAGCCCTTCAACCTGCTGGCCATAATCCAACAGCCGCGCGACGATCTCCTCGGCCTTCGCCTCTTCGCGCAGACGCGGCTCGTCGGCCAAGGCCTTCTCAATCGAAACTGGCTTCACACCTTCAACCGGGATCAGCTTGGACAGCCGATCAACCTGCCCGTAAGGCATCTGCAATACGCGGCCCACGTCGCGCACAGCGGCCTTCGACAAAAGCGCACCAAAGGTGATGATCTGCCCTACCTTGTCGCGGCCATATTTCTCCTGCACATAACGGATCACCTCTTCGCGGCGTTCCATACAGAAGTCGATGTCAAAATCCGGCATCGAGACACGCTCGGGGTTCAGAAACCGCTCAAACAGCAGCGAATACCGTAAGGGATCAAGGTCGGTGATCGTTAGCGCATAGGCGACCAATGAACCCGCACCCGACCCCCGGCCCGGACCCACCGGAATGTGTTGATCTTTCGCCCATTTGATGAAATCGGCAACGATCAGAAAATAACCGGGGAAGCCCATCCCCTCGATGATCCCAAGCTCAAACTCCAGCCGCTTTTCATACTCTTCAACCGGCGCCACTGCCTCGATCACTGCAAGACGATCTTTCAACCCGGCAAACGACTGGCGACGGAGTTCTTCAATTTCATTATCGGCGAATTTCGGCAGGATCGGATCGTGTTTCTCGACGGCAAAACCACAGCGCCTCGCAATCTCAACGGTGTTCTCCAATGCCTCAGGCAGGTCGGCGAACAACGTCGCCATCTCGGCGGGTGTCTTGAAATAGTGTTGCGGCGTCAGGCGACGGCGGGGGGCTTGCTGATCAACATATGCGCCGTCGGCAATACAGATCAGCGCGTCATGCGCCGCGTACATCTTCTGATCTAAGAAATAGACGTCATTGGTCGCGACAATCGGCAAATTCATTGCATAGGCCATCGCGATCTGAGGCGCTTCGGTCAGCTTCTCGGCTTCCGGTGCTTGCCCGGTTTCCGTCGGGTGTCGCTGTAACTCCACATATAGCCTGTCGCCAAACGTTGCGGCCAACCGGGTCATCAAAGCCTCGGCTTTCGGCTGTTGCCCTGCGCGCAGCAAACGCCCGACAGGCCCGTCCGGCCCGCCAGTCAGACAAATTAACCCTTCGGAATACTCGGCCAAATCGTCCAGCGTCACATGTGGCCAATCCGCTTCACGCAGATACAAAGCCGAATTTAGCTTCATAAGACACTCATATCCGGCCCGCGTTTGCGCTAGCAAAACAATCGGCGCTGGGCGCACAGGCTTTTCCCCCGTGGCAGGGGTCACGTAGGCCAGATCAACCTGACATCCGACAATCGGCTGGATGCCCGCGCCAAGTGCCGACACAGAAAACTCCAACGCCGCGAACATGTTGTTCGTATCAGTCACTGCCACAGCGGGCATTCCGGCCTTGTCGCAAAGCCCGGGCAGCTTTTTCAGACGCATCGCTCCTTCAAGAAGCGAGTATTCTGTATGGAGGCGAAGATGAATGAATCGGGGTTGAGTGCTCATGGAGCCACCTTAAGAATCCGTGACGCCCAGCGAAAGATCGAAGTGACCACTTGTGCCAAAAAACGCCTCGCCGACTGGACGAGGCGTCTTTGCAAACGTGTGGCTCAGGTCAGGTGCTGAGTGAACCAGCCGATGGTGCGATCCCAGGATAACCCCGCCATCGCTTCGTCGTAACGCGGAGTCGAATCGTTGTGAAACCCGTGGTTGGCGTTTGGATAGATATGTGCCTCGTAGTTCTTGCTGTTTGCCTTCAGCGCGGCCTCATAATCTGGCCAGCCTGCATTGATGCGCTCGTCCAATTCCCCGTAGTGCAGCAAAAGCGGCGCCTGAATTTTAGGCACGTCCTCAACGGACGCCTGCCGCCCGTAATAAGGCGCCGATGCTCCCATCTCAGGGAAGGCCACCGCCAGCGCGTTGCAAACGCCGCCACCATAACAAAACCCGACCGCACCGACCTTGCCGGTGGAATCATCTCGGTTCAGCAGGTGTTCGAAGCCGTTGAAGAAGTCGTTCATCAACTGCGTCCCGTCGACCGTCCGCTGCAGGTCCCGTCCTTCGGCATCATTGCCCGGATACCCGCCAACCGACGTCAGACCATCCGGTGCCAGTGCCAGGAAGCCTGCCTTCGCTACCCGACGTGCCACGTCCTCGATATAAGGGTTCAGTCCACGGTTCTCGTGGATAACGAGTACCGCAGGCAGTTTCGCGGGCGCATCCGCCGGTTTCACCAAATAGCCGCGCACATCGCCCGTGCCGCCTGGCGATGGGTAGGTAATATACTCTGGCACAATCTCGGGGTCATTGAACGAAACCTGCTCGGCCAGCGCATAATCTGGGCTCAGCATTCCAAGCAACGCCGTCGCCGTCAGTCCGCCAATCGCGTATGTACCGGCGCGGTCTAAAAATTGGCGCTTGGTTATCTTGCCGTGGGCGTAAAAGTCATAGAGGTCTAAAAGTTCCTGATCGAAGTCCTTCGCAGTCATACGGTTCATTGAAAATCTCCATGGTGGACACGGGCGGCAGGATATCCACCCATCCAAAAGATAAACTAATCGGGCCAACGTCCAACTAGAATAATGTGCCAGTGCAGCTTTTGCTTGCAAAATATGCGCTGCGGCGGTCTCAATGGGCATAAGACTAAAAGCGCGTGCTCTCTACGCCGCATCGACGGCGCGCAAATACCTTTTGATCTTTGGGTAAGGCGGCTGGATTTCAAATGACGATTAAGTTTTCTCTGAACGGGGAAACGGTTGAGGTGGATGTTCCGCCGACCACTTCGCTTCTGGATTGGCTGCGCGAGGAACGCGGGCTGACCGGAACGAAAGAAGGTTGCAACGAGGGCGATTGTGGTGCCTGCACTGTCATGGTCACCGGAGACGACGGTGCGCGCGCCCTCAACGCCTGTATTCTGTTCGTTCCGCAACTGCACGGCAAAGCGGTGCGCACCGTTGAAGGAATCGCGGGTTCCGACGGCACCCTGCATCCGGTCCAGCAGGCCATGATTGAAAAGCACGGCAGTCAATGCGGGTTTTGCACGCCGGGTTTTGTCGTCTCGATGGCCGTGGGGCATCTTCAGGGTCGCACGGACCACGACGATGTGCTCGCGGGAAACCTTTGTCGTTGCACTGGATACGCCCCAATTGTGCGCGCAGCCGAAGCGTCCGCAGATGCGCCGGTTCCGACCTGGATGCGCGACACACCCGTTGACGCCGCCCCGCTTGGCTTCGCGCCGGAAACCACGGATGCGCTGGCCGACTGGTACGAAGCGCACCCCGATGGCACATTGATCGCTGGCGCCACTGACGTCGGTCTCTGGATAACCAAACAGCTTCGCGACCTTGGCGATATCGCTTTCCTGAACCGTTGCCGCGATCTTCAAAAGATCGAAGTCGAAGATACAACTATTCGGATAGGCGCCGGGGTCACGATGGCCGATCTCATGCCGATATTGCGCGAACATCATCCTTCTTATGCCGAAATGGTACGCCGCTACGGATCCGAACAAGTCCGTCAGGCCGCGACGATCGGCGGCAACATCGCAAACGGCTCGCCCATCGGAGACAATCCACCGGCCCTCATCGCCCTGGATGCGACGCTTCATTTACGCAAAGGCAGCGCGCAACGCTCCATTCGCATCGAGGACTTCTTCATTGAGTACGGCAAGCAGGACCGCACGCCAGGGGAGTTTGTCGAAGCCGTAACGATCCCTAGTGCCGCGCCCAATCTGCGGTGCTACAAGTTGTCCAAGCGCTTTGATCAGGACATTTCCGCTGTCTGCGGTTGCTTCAATCTCACTATTGAGAACGACGTGATCACAGCGGCCCGGATCGCATTCGGAGGCATGGCAGGGGTTCCAAAGCGTGCCGCCAAGGTCGAAGCAGCTCTTCTCGGTCAATCGCTGTCAGAAGACACTGTTCGCACTGTTTTGCCCATCTTTAGTGACGATTTCTCACCATTAAGCGACATGCGCGCGAGTGCGGAATATCGCCTCAGGACCGCGCAAAACCTTTTGCTCAGATATCTCCATGAACTTTCTGGCCAAACCGTCTCAGTTCTGGAGGTTTCGCCATGAGTGTCGCAAAATCCCTCCCGCACGATGCCGCCGCACTTCATGTGACAGGGCAGGCGCGTTACGTCGATGACATCCCCTTGCCAAAGGGCGCATTGCACCTGGCGTTTGGCGTTTCGCACATCGCGCATGGCCGCATGTCTTCGGTCGATCTTGCGGCTGTCCGCGCGGCTTCCGGTGTGGTCGCGGTCCTCACGGCGGACGATCTGCCCTTCCACAACGACGTCTCCCCTTCTCCAAGCCCGGAACCTCTTCTGGCGGTCGATACGGTCCACTTTGTCGGACAACCTATTTTCCTTGTGATCGCGACCAGCCATCTTGCCGCCCGAAAGGCTGCGAGGCTGGGCAAAATCGAGATCGAAGCCCTTCCGCCGATCCTCACCATAGACGAGGCAATCGACGCCAAGTCGCATTTTGAGGATGGACCTCGCATTTACGAAAAAGGCGACGCGGAAAACGCAATCGCCTCTGCCGTGCAATCCTTAGAGGGCTCAATCGACATCGGCGCGCAGGAACACTTCTATCTCGAGGGTCAGGCCGCCGCCGCTTTGCCGCAGGAGGGCGGTGATATGGTGGTCTATTCGTCGACCCAGCACCCGACAGAAATCCAGCACAAAGTAGCCGAAGCGCTGGGCAAACCCATGAATGCCGTGCGTTGTGAAATACGTCGGATGGGCGGAGGTTTTGGTGGAAAAGAAAGCCAAGGCAACCACTTAGCCGTTTCTTGCGCAGTCGCCGCTGCGTTGACGGGGCGGCCCTGCACGATGCGCTACGACCGCGACGACGATATGATGATCACCGGTAAACGCCACGATTTCCGCATTGACTACCGGGTAGGCCACGACGCCGAGGGGCGTATTTCGGGCATCGATTTCCTTCAACTCTGCCGCTGCGGCTGGTCGATGGATTTGTCGTTGCCGGTTGCTGACCGCGCCATGCTTCATGCAGACAATGCCTATCATATCCCGAATATGCGCATTGAATCGCACCGGCTGAAGACAAACACCCAATCGGGCACCGCGTTTCGCGGGTTTGGTGGACCACAAGGTATGCTGGGGATCGAGCGTGTTCTTGACCATGTCGCCCATGCCGTGGGCCGAGACCCGATCGACGTGCGTCGCCTGAACTACTACCGCGCCGCCGCGCCCACGGGCGCCGGAACCGGCAAACGCATTGGCGGAGAGCATTCTCCCAACGCCGAAGACCTCGCCGTGCAGACGACGCCCTATCACATGCCGGTCGAAGACTTCATTCTGCACGAGTTGACCGCGCAGCTTATCGAAACCAGTGACTATAAAGGGCGAAAAGCCGCGATTTCCGAATGGAATGCGAAGAACCCGACCCTTAAAAAGGGGATCGCTTTCAGCCCGGTCAAGTTCGGGATCAGTTTTACCCTGACGCATCTCAATCAAGCCGGGGCATTGGTGCACGTCTATCAGGACGGCTCGATCCACTTGAACCATGGCGGCACCGAGATGGGGCAGGGTTTGTTCCAGAAAGTCGCTCAGGTCGCGGCAGCGCGATTTGGCGTTGATGTTTCAAGGGTCAAAATCACTGCGACAGATACTGGAAAAGTGCCAAATACCTCGGCCACCGCCGCGTCGTCCGGCTCAGATCTGAACGGAATGGCGGTAAAGGTCGCCTGCGATAAGATTCGGGACCGTTTGGCTGAATTCGTGGCGCAACGTGCCCAAACGGATGTCGCTAACGTGCGGTTTGAGAATGGCATGGTGCATGTCTGCAGTGAAAGTCTGCCCTTTGAGGACGTCATCAGCGATGCCTACATGAACCGCGTCAGCCTATCGGCCACCGGATTCTATAAGACCCCAAAAATCGTGTGGGACCGCATCAAAGGCGAAGGTCGCCCGTTCTTCTATTTCGCTTATGGGGCTGCCATGACCGAAGTCGTTATAGACACTCTTACGGGGGAAAACCGGATTTTGCGGGCCGATATCCTGCATGATGCCGGCGCGTCTTTGAACCCCGCTCTGGACATCGGGCAAGTAGAAGGCGGCTATGTACAGGGTGCGGGCTGGCTCACCACCGAGGAACTTATCTGGGATAACAAGGGCCGGCTGCGCACGCACGCGCCGTCGACTTATAAGATCCCCGCGTGCTCGGATCGTCCGGACATATTCAATGTTGGGCTTTGGGAGGGCGAAAACCGTGAGGAGACGATCTATCGCTCGAAAGCGGTGGGCGAGCCGCCGCTGATGCTTGGTATTTCGGCTTTTCTGGCACTTTCAGACGCGGTTGCTGCCTGTGGCGAAACCTACCCCGATCTTGAGGCCCCCGCAACGGCCGAGCACATCATTGAAGCGGTCGAGAGGGTGCGCTCATGACATTCTCGCCAGGCGATATCCGCCGCCTTGCACCGGTCGCCCGCGTGGTCGTCGCCTCAACGCAAGGCTCTGTTCCCCGCGAGGTGGGGGCGTCTATGCTTGTGACAGCGAACACCGTCGAAGGCACCATCGGCGGCGGCGCTTTGGAATTCGAGGCCATAAAGACGGCGCGCGAGGCGCTTGCCGCCGGCACTGATCGAATGGACCGAAAGCCACTTGGCCCATCGCTGGGCCAATGCTGCGGTGGCGCGGTCTCTGTCTTGACCGAAATCTGGGACGAAAACCGGCTGAATGCTCTTATTAGTGACATGATTGCGCGACCATTGCCCGGCACAACAACCGAAATGCCGCTCTCTGTGCAGCGTATTTTGGCAGACCATCGGGCCAAAGGCATCGCGCCGCGTGCGGGCGTCGTATCCGGGTGGATGGTCGAGCCGCTGACCCGCCCGAACCGCGCTATCTGGGTTTGGGGCGCGGGCCATGTCGGGCGCGCGATCGTTTCGGTTTTGGGCCCCTTGCCTGACCTTGGTTTGGTCTGGATCGACAGCGCCCACGACCGGTTCCCAGCTGATATCCCGCACGGGGTAAAGACTCTGATTGCCGAAAATCCGACCGATCTTGCCTCGCTTGCCCCGTCCCATGCAGAGCACCTTGTTTTGACCTACAGCCATGCGCTTGATCTTGAACTGTGCCACCGCATTCTTGGAGGGGCCTTTGGGCGTCTTGGGCTTATCGGATCGGCCACCAAACGCGCGCGGTTCCAGTCTAGATTGCGGGTTTTGGGGCACTCAACCGCCCAAATTGACCGCATGGATTGCCCCATCGGGGATCCTGCCTTGGGCAAACACCCGCAAGCGATTGCACTTGGGGTGGCGACGAACATCCTGAATACAGGGGAAAAGGGGATACAGATGATCGGTAAGCACGCGTGACGGCTCTTTTGTCCGTTCAGGGTCTACGCAAGGCCTATCCAGGTGTTGTCGCAAACGATGACGTCTCTTTCACGGTTGGAAAAGGCGAGGTTCACGCGCTTTTGGGCGAAAACGGCGCAGGAAAGTCGACCCTGGTTAAGATGGTTTACGGCCTGGTTAAGCCCGACGAGGGCCAGATGACTTTCAACGGCGACAGCTATACACCAGGCAGCCCACACGAGGCCCGTTCCACTGGCGTCGCGATGGTGTTTCAGCACTTTTCGTTGTTCGAAGCACTTGATGTGGCGGAAAACGTCGCGCTTGGTATGGAAAACCCGCCGCCAATGCGGGAGCTGGCTGCCAGCATCCGCGAGGTCTCCGAGACCTACGGCCTGCCGCTTGATCCGACGCGATTGGTGGGTGATCTCTCCGCGGGTGAACGCCAAAGGGTTGAGATCATTCGCTGTCTTTTACAGGACCCTAAGCTTTTGATCATGGACGAGCCGACGTCTGTCCTCACTCCGCAAGAGGTCGATATTCTGTTCGAGACGCTGCGCAAGCTGCAGGCAGAAGGCACCTCAATCCTCTATATTAGTCACAAACTCGAGGAGATCCGCTCTCTTTGCGATGGAGCGACCATTCTGCGGTTGGGTAAAGTTGTTGGGTCGTGCGATCCCCGCGACAAGTCCGCGCGCGAGTTGGCCGAGATGATGGTCGGCACGGAACTGAAAACGCCAACCTCTACCCGACACGCGCTTGGAGACGTGCTGCTGACGCTGAAAAATCTGTCTGTGAAATCGCCGAACCCTTTCGGAACATCCTTGAAAGATGTTTCGTTCGATGTCCGCGAAGGCGAAGTCCTTGGAATTGGCGGGGTGGCGGGCAACGGCCAGGATGAACTTCTTGGCGCGCTTTCGGGCGAGCTATTAACCACCTCAGACGCTGTCCAGTTAAAGGGCCAGGCCATCGGCCACCTCGGCCCGAACCAGCGCCGCGAATTGGGCGTGCTGGCCGCCCCGGAAGAACGCCTTGGTCACGCCGCCGCTCCTGACATGAGCCTTGTGGAAAACGCGGCCCTGTCGGGTTGGGTGCGCATGGGTATGGTGAAAAACGGCTTCATCGATTGGTCCAAAGCCCGCAGTTTTGCCGAGAAAGTCATCGCTGACTACGATGTTCGCACGCCATCATCTGCAAATGCCGCGCGCGCGCTTTCGGGCGGAAATCTGCAAAAATTCGTTATCGGACGTGAAATTCTACAAGATCCGGATATCCTTGTGGTGAACCAGCCGACCTGGGGCGTTGACGCAAGTGCTGCGGCTTCGATCCGGCAGGCGATACTTGATCTGGCGGCAGGTGGCGCTGCTGTCGTTTGCATCAGTCAGGATCTCGATGAGCTTATGGAAATCTCGAACCGGTTTGCCGCCCTCAACGAAGGTCGCCTCAGCGAGCCACGGCCTGCCCAGGGCCTTACAATCGAAGAAATTGGTTTGATGATGGGCGGCGCACACGGCATGGAAGTTGCCCATATCCACGAAGCGGAGGGCGCATGATGGTTCGTCTGGAAAAACGCCCGACGCCCTCCAGGAAGTGGGCCTACCTGACGCCACCCATCGCGGTCATCGCCACAATGATCGCAGGTGGCATCCTGTTTGCCTTCCTTGGGAAAGACCCCGTTGTGGCGATCCGCACAATCTTCTGGGACCCGGTTTTTGGCGAATTCGCGTTCTACTATCGCGGGCAACTTCTGGTCAAAGCCGGCCCACTGATCCTGATCGCGATTGGCCTGTCGCTTGGCTTTAAGGCGGGCATCTGGAACATCGGCGCAGAAGGCCAATATATCATGGGCGCAATCTTTGGCGCCGCCGTTGGCCTTGCGTTTTACCCAATGGAAGCGCGCTGGCTGATCTTCCCGCTGATGATCATCGCAGGCGCGCTTGGCGGCCTTCTCTGGGCGATGATCCCCGGCATCCTGAAGACCCGCTTCAACACCAACGAAATCCTCGTCTCGCTCCTTTTGGTCTATGTCGCCGAAGCGATCCTTGCGTCTATGTCACTTGGCTTGCTGCGAAACCCTGAAGGCCAGGGCTTCCCGGGGTCCCGAAACTTGCGCCAATATGAAAGCGCGGCGAACAATGAATTGATTGCCGGTTGGGGCATGCATTGGGGCGTCGTCGCGGCCTTCATCGCGGTGATTTTTGCCTACATCCTGCTTAGTCGTCACATCATGGGCTTCAATATCCGCCTGACCGGAGAAAGTCCTCGCGCCGCCCGTTTTGCGGGCGTGAACCCGAACAGATTGATTCTGTTCTGCCTCGGCCTGTCCGGCGCATTGGCAGGCCTCGCCGGTATGTTCGAGGTCGCAGGCCCGGCCGGTCAGATCAGCATCGACTTCAACGTGGGCTACGGCTTTACGGCCATCATCGTGGCCTTTCTGGGCCGTCTTCACCCGATAGGCATATTGCTTGCGGGTTTATTGATGGCGCTCACGTATATTGGCGGCGAAGCGGCCCAGGCCTCTCTCGGCCTTCCTGCAGCCGCGATTCAGGCGTTTCAGGGCATGCTTTTGTTCTTCCTCCTGGCATTCGACGTCCTCACGAACTTCAAAGTCCGCTTCGGCCGGGAGGCTGCAGCATGAGGCCAGCACTTCTGATCTTCGCGGACACCGCCCCGGCGCTGGGGGTTGTCGCCGCGTCTATTGCCGGACACACCTTTGATCCGGCAACGATACTGGAGCTTGTCTAATGGATCTTTCAATCAACCCGATCCTGCTTGTCGCCTCGCTTATGGTCGCGTCCACCCCGATCCTGTTGGCAGCCATTGGCGAGATGGTCGTCGAAAAAGCGGGGGTTCTGAACCTTGGTGTAGAGGGCATGATGATCGTTGGAGCGATCTGCGGTTTCGCCATCGCGGTCGAAACGGGGTCGCCCGCCATTGGCTTTCTCGCTGCTGCTATCGGAGGCGCGGCCTTGTCGATGCTGTTTGGTTTCCTGACGCAATACCTTTTGACCAATCAAGTGGCGACGGGCCTTGCACTCACCTTGTTCGGCCTCGGTCTTTCAAGCCTCATGGGGCAAAGCTATGTGGGCATCAAGCCGCCCTCAACGCCCAAACTTGATATCCCGTTGCTTGGCGATATCCCGGTGCTTGGACCGATGATCTTCAGCCACGACCTGATGGTCTATGTCTCGCTGGCCATCATTGTAGCCGTCTGGGCGTTCCTTAAATACACGCGCGGAGGGCTGATCCTGCGCGCGGTCGGTGAAAGCCACGATGCGGCTCACGCTCTTGGATACAACGTGATTTTTGTGCGTCTCAGCGCAATCGCCTTCGGAGGTGCCTGTGCTGGATTGGGCGGCGCTTACCTAAGTCTTGTGCGCGTCCCACAATGGACCGAAGGCATGACGGCAGGTTCAGGTTGGATCGCGCTTGCCATCGTCGTGTTTGCATCCTGGAGAGCGGGTCGCGTTCTTTTGGGTGCCTATCTTTTCGGCGGCATCACAGTTTTGCAGCTGAACTTGCAGGCCGCGGGCGTCGCAATTCCTGTGGAACTCTTGTCCATGTCGCCATACCTGATAACCATCCTTGTGCTGGTCATAATCTCGTCCGATCGAAACCGTGCGGCGCTTAATGCGCCGGCGTCGCTAGGACGGGCCTTTCATGCCTCACACTGAGGCACTTGTTACACTTAATGGGGAGTTACTTATGAAAAAACGTACATTTCTGCTGACGGGGGTTGCCGCTGCTGCGATTGCTTCCGCCGCTTTTGCTGACGGTCATGAACCGCTCAAAGTTGGATTTATTTTCGTGGGCCCGGTCGGCGACGGTGGCTGGACGTATGAGCACAACCAAGGCCGTCTCGCCGTCGAAGAGCACTTCGGCGACAAAGTCGAAACCGTATTTCAGGAAAACGTGCCCGAAGGCGCGGATGCCGAGCGCGCAATGACGCAAATGGCGCTGCAAGGCGCTGACCTGATCTTCACCACATCGTTTGGCTATATGGACCCGACGATCGCTGTGGCCGAGAAATTTCCGAACGTGAAGTTCGAGCACGCCACTGGCTACAAGCGCGCCGACAACGTCTCGACCTATTCCGCACGATTCTACGAAGGCCGCGCCATTCAGGGTCACATCGCGGGCAAAATGACTAAGACGAACAAAGTCGGCTACATCGCGTCTTTCCCAATCCCGGAAGTCATCCGAGGCATCAATTCGGCCTACTTGCACGCCAGCAAAGTAAACCCTGACGTCGAGTTTTCAGTCGTCTGGGCCTACACTTGGTTTGATCCGGCAAAAGAAGCGGACGCAGCCAAGGCGCTGATCGAAAACGGCGCCGATGTGATCCTTCAGCACACCGACTCGACCGCACCTCAGGCGGCTGCAGCGGATGCCGGCAGCGTCATCACCTTCGGTCAGGCCTCCGACATGGCCGAATATGCGCCGCTGCCGCGCGTTTCGTCGATCATCGACAATTGGGCACCCTACTATATCCAGCGCGTTCAGGCTGTCATGGACGGCACTTGGGAAAGCGTTGACACATGGGACGGGATCGGCCCGGGCATGGTTGGTATCGGTGAGATCACCGACGCGGTTCCTGCTGATGTAAAGGCGGAAGCAGAAGCCCTGCGTGACGCGATTGCTGCCGGAGAATACTACCCATTCACCGGTCCGATCAACAAGCAGGACGGCACGGTCTGGCTTCCTGATGGCGAAGTCGCAGATGATGGTACTCTGGCCGGTATGAACTTCTATATCGAAGGCATGAACGGCGAAATTCCTAACTAATTTCAGGGAATTCGGATAGCGAAGGCCGCCGTCTGGCGGCCTTTCATTTTTAGCCTCCGGCGGAGGTATTTGGCAAAGGGTGAATGGAGATATCAATGCGTACAATTTCTGGAAAAGACGCTTCAAGTTTCAGCTTTGGAACAATGCAATTTGGCGCAAAGGCCAGCGAAACTGACAGTGCTGAGATGTACGCTGCCTGCCGCGCAGCAGGGATCAACTTCTTCGATACGGCGCATGCTTACACCGGCGGGCACTCAGAACGCATTTTGGGTGAATTGGCTGCCGGCGAGCGTGACGATGTCTTCATCGCGACGAAGTGTGCGGGGACAGTTGTCGCCAAACCTGACGTCATCCGCGCCGAATTTGACGAAAGCCGCAAACGCCTGGGCATGGACACGGTTGACCTTCTCTATCTCCACCGCTGGGACCCGGACACGCCGCTTGAGGAAACCTATTCTGTCATGGCCGAATGGGTCAAAGAAGGATCGGTCCGTCATGTTGGCGTTTCTAACTATTCGGCCTGGCAGGTCATGAAGGCGCGACAATTGGCTCAGTCCATGGGGATCGATATTCACGTCATTCAGCCAATGTATAACTTGGTGAAACGGCAGGTAGAGGTCGAGATTTTGCCGATGGCTATATCAGAAGGTTTCGCCGTCTGCCCTTATTCCCCGCTTGGTGGTGGGCTTCTTACCGGCAAATATGCGGGTGGGACTGGTGGGCGTCTGAAAGACGACCCGATGTACAACAAGCGGTATGGCACGGCTTGGATGTATGAAACCGCAGAGGGGCTTTCGCGCCTGGCGGGCGAAGCGGGGATTGATCCGGCGACCTTGGCCGTCTCCTGGGTGGCGCGGCATGAAGGTGTTCATGGACCGATCATTTCTGCGCGCTCGGCCGAACAGCTTGCGCCGTCATTGGCCGCGGTCTCGTACAAGATGGATGCGGGGCTTTATGGAGAGATATCAAAGCTCTCACCGACCCCTCCGCCTGCCACGGATCGTCTGGAGGAGGCTGGCTAAGGCATTCTTTGCCGCAAGAGCGGTTTGAATGGAATTTGGTAATTCGAAAGTAATACTGTAAGTTTGAGAGCCCTATGGATTTAAACGACCCACATCACGGGCCTATCGCCGATCTGATCGCGCAGGCGCGGCGCGTGTCGCGTGTTTGGTCCGGACTGTCTTCTGAACCCGACAGCGTGATGACAAGTGCCGAGCGGGATGTGCTGGATTTCCTTGTCTTCGAGGGGGCGGCCACAGTCCCGAACATTGCCAGAAACCGTGGCGTCTCGCGCCAGCACATTCAAAAGCGCGCCGATGCCTTGGTAGAAAAAGGGTTTGCAGATTTTGCGGATAATCCTGCTCACAAATCCTCGAAATTGCTTGAGGCCACGATTGCAGGTGAGCGCGCGCATGCGACTGCGTCCCGTGGCGAAGCCGACGTCCTTCAACAGCTTTCGGGCAAAATTGATCCCAAAGATATCGCAACCGCACGCGCCGTGTTTACGACCCTTGCTAAAGCTATCGAACAACACGAATGACCCGCATTCTGGTCATTGGTGGCGGCATCGCCGGTGTGTCTGTCGCAGCGAAACTTGCCCCCGACGCTGACGTCACGCTTTTGGAAACCGAAGCGGCTCTTGGCACCCATGCCAGCGGACGATCCGCTGCCTTGTTTGAAGAGAACTACGGCACGCCAACGACCTGCGTTCTGAACCGCGCATCCAGAAGCGAACACGAAAGACGCGGTGTTCTCAGCCCGCGCGGCCTGATGATCGTAGCGAAGGACAGCGACAGGGCGCAGTTTGAAACTGACCTGATCGCCATGTCTATGGACGAAATCACGGTTGCGGATGCCCTTGCCCGCGTCCCGATCCTAAACCGTGACATCACCCGTGCGGCGATCCATGAAGATGCGCATGACATCGATACCGACAAGCTGCTTCAGGGATTTGCCAAAGATGCGCGCGCGAGTGGCGCAAATATCGCGACCAGACAGAAAGTCATCGCTATTGAGCGGTCCACCACATGGCAGGTGCGGACGCAGGGTCAATCGTTCGAAGCTGATATCTTGGTGAATGCCGCCGGGGCTTGGGCCGATCAAATCGCTGAAATGGCCGGTGTTGCAAGGATCGGTCTTCAGCCCAACCGGCGCTCCATGGCCCGTCTTCCAGCGCCGGATGGCCGTGATGTTGGCCGCTGGCCGATGATCATTGGACCCGGCGAAAGCTGGTATGCGAAGCCCGACGCCGGGGGATGGATTGTGTCTCCGGCGGAAGAACATCCGATTGAACCGATGGATGCCTGGCCGGACGACATGGTCCTTGCAGAAGGCCTTGATCGGTATCAGAAATATGTAACAAGCCCCGTGACGCGCGTGGAAACCTCATGGGCTGGACTTCGCACGTTTTCTCCGGATCGCGCCCTTGTCATCGGCGAGGATCTTGATGTGTCTGGATTTTTCTGGTGCGCGGGCCAGGGCGGGTACGGCATTCAAAGCGCGCCTGCCGCGTCTGCATGTCTTGCCGATTTGGTGGCGAGGCGCACGCCCTCTTTGCCCGCCGAAACGGTCGACGGCCTTAGCCCTGCAAGATTTCGCTAAGTCTTAGGCGTAGTCGGGAATGTAAGAGACGCGCTCGCGCATTTTGTAGCGCGGCGCAGGGTAGTCGGTAAATTTCGGCCCCAGTTCGGGAAAAATCTTCTTAAGATCATCGCAGACAGCGCGCGGCGTTTCTTTCAGATTAGCCGTCGTCGGCGAGAAACTTTCTACGGGTAGTCCGTTTGCACAAAATACCTGATGCTCGTCGAAGACAATATTGTAGTAGGTCACTTCGTCCGGTGCACGGTCTACGTAGATACTGTCGTTCAGGTCGGAAATATCGCGGGCCGGGACAAGACATGCTTCGTTGTCTGCCTCGCCTTCAAGGCGCCAGCCAGGGATCAAGAGCCGATGCGCAGGTGCAACCGAAAGATCGCGTTGCGGCATCATTGGACCAATGGCGCGCGTGCGCAAAACGATGGGGGCAAGCGACGGGTCTGCGGCAATTTCTGCTGCGGTGACGGTGCGCGTCCAGACCATACGGACCGGCCGCAATCCATTGTCGCGCGTGACGATCAGATCACCGGCGCGCAAGAACTCGACCCGCCTTGGGCCGCAGGGCGTGCGCAGATTTGCACCAGCACATAAACCGGCCACACTGGTTTTACTGACCTTTTCGGCCTTCGATATTCTGGCAGCCATCGTCATCTAGACGTTCCTTCCGCAGCACGGATCTTTGTTGTCACCACCCAAGGGTCCAAATGTGACCAGATTAGGGACAGGTCATGGTGAATCCGGGATTGCTGGAGACATGAGGCCGTTTTTTGTTTCCAGATTATCAACAATATGCGCAGATAGCCGTATATAGTCAGCAAAATGCGATCAACAGTCGATCAGGCCGGCGAAAATTTGGTCAGTGAATTCTGTTTGGCGTCTGGCCCTGCATTTCAGCCACAATCGCCTCAGCCGCAGTCTTTGGATCACCCGCGCGATAAATGGGTCGCCCGACAACCACATGGTCAGCGCCTGCGGCAATTGCTTCGGCGGGTGTCATGACGCGCTTTTGGTCTCCAAGATCCGCCCCGGCAGGGCGCACGCCCGGGGTCACAATCAAACGTCCCTCGGCTTCTGGCAAAGCGCGGATCAGACTTGCTTCCAAAGGCGACGCGATGACGCCATGAGCGCCTGCATCAAATGCCCGTCCAGCGCGTTCCTGTACCAGATCAGGGATGTTGCCCGCACGAATTTGCGCCGCATCAAGATCATCGCGATCCAGCGACGTCAGCACAGTTACTGCAAGGATTTTCAGATCACTCCCACTGGCCCCTTCCCGAGCGGCACGCACCACATGCGGATCGCCATGCACCGTCAGGAAATCCAGATTGTACTGGGCCAGCCCCCGCACCGCGGCCTCAACTGTCGCACCAATATCGAACAGTTTCAGGTCCATGAAAATGCGCTTGCCCTGCTCGTCCTTAAGCTCGGCCGCAAGGCCCATCCCGCCTCCGGTCAGCATTCCCAGACCGATCTTATAAAACGACACGGCGTCGCCAAGTCTTTCGGCAAGGTTCAGCCCGTCCAGTGCATTCGGCACATCAAGGGCAACGATCAGGCGGTCATCGGCGTGAGTCATTTCAACGAATTAGCCTGCCAATCCGACAAGGGCAAGTAAGCGCACAAAAACATATAAAGGATGGCCTTGAGCCCTGCCTACCAAGTGCCCATATGAGAACTGAGGCCCACAGCACGCATGCCGCAAAGCGGATGTAGCACATCGGGCGCTTTATAAAGGAGAGATCCATGGACTTAGAGAAGTTCACTGAGCGGTCGCGCGGCTTTTTGCAAGCGGCACAGACCATTGCCATGCGGGAAAGTCACCAAAAACTTGCGCCCGAGCACTTGTTGAAAGCATTGCTGGACGATGATCAAGGATTAGCGAGCAACCTGATCAAAGCGGCAGGCGGTGCGCCTGAACGCGTGGTGCAGGCCGTTGATATTGCATTGACCAAGATCCCGAAAGTCACAGGCGACGCGGGACAGACCTACATGGACCAACAGACCGCCAAGGTCCTCGACGAAGCTGAAAAGCTTGCCAAGAAGGCGGGCGACAGCTTTGTGCCGGTCGAGCGCATTCTGACAGCGCTTGCCGTTGTGAAATCAAAGGCAAAAGACGCGCTTGATGCGGGTGCAGTGACCGCGCAAAAACTGAACGGTGCAATCAATGATGTCCGCAAGGGCCGTACCGCAGATACCGCATCTGCCGAAGAAGGCTACGACGCGCTGAAAAAATATGCGCGCGATCTCACTGAATCCGCCCGCGAAGGCAAGATCGATCCGATCATTGGCCGCGACGAGGAAATTCGCCGTGCGATGCAGATCCTCAGCCGTCGCACAAAAAACAACCCGGTTCTCATCGGCGAACCTGGCGTGGGTAAAACCGCCATCGCCGAAGGCCTCGCCATGCGTATCGTCAATGGCGACGTGCCGGAATCTTTGCGCAACAAACACCTTTGGTCGCTCGATATGGGCGCGCTGATTGCGGGTGCAAAATACCGTGGTGAATTCGAGGAACGTCTGAAAGCGGTCCTGTCCGAAGTCACCTCCGCGGCGGGCGAGATCATCCTGTTCATCGATGAAATGCACACGCTTGTCGGCGCCGGCAAGGCCGATGGTGCGATGGATGCCTCGAACCTTTTGAAACCCGCGCTTGCGCGTGGTGAACTTCACTGCATCGGCGCGACCACGCTTGATGAATACCGCAAGCACGTCGAAAAAGACGCCGCCTTGGCACGCCGGTTCCAGCCCTTGTTAGTCGAAGAACCGACTGAGACCGACACGATCTCGATCCTGCGCGGCATCAAAGAAAAATACGAAGTTCACCACGGGGTGCGCATTTCGGACGCCGCGCTCGTTGCGGCGGCCACGCTGTCCAACCGCTACATCACCGACCGCTTCCTGCCGGACAAAGCCATCGATCTGATGGACGAGGCCGCCAGCCGCCTGCGGATGGAAGTCGACAGCAAACCTGAAGCACTCGACGCGCTCGATCGCGAGATCATGCAAAAGCAGATCGAAGCCGAGGCGCTTAAGAAAGAGGACGACAAGGCCTCAAAAGACCGACTTGAAAAGCTGCAACTGGAGCTGTCGGAGCTTCTGGAAAGATCGACGGAGATGACGGCGCAATGGCAGGCCGAACGCGACAAGCTTGAAGGCGCGCGCGACATCAAGGAGCAACTCGACCGCGCCCGCGCCGAGCTGGAACAGGCCAAGCGTGAAGCCAACCTGCAACGCGCAGGCGAGCTGTCCTACGGCGTTATTCCCGGCCTTGAAAAGCAACTGGAAGCGGCTGAATCGCAAGACGCCCTCATGGTTGAGGAGGCCGTGCGTCCCGAGCAGATCGCCGAAGTTGTCGAGCGTTGGACCGGTATTCCGACTTCCAAAATGCTGGAAGGCGACCGCGACAAGCTTCTGCGCATGGAAGAAGAACTGGGCCGCCGCGTTATCGGTCAACGCAGCGCCGTCCATGCGGTTGCGAACGCTGTTCGCCGCGCGCGGGCAGGGCTGAACGACGAGAACCGGCCCCTGGGCTCGTTCCTGTTCCTTGGCCCGACTGGCGTGGGTAAGACAGAGCTTACCAAAACCGTCGCCGAATTCCTGTTCGACGATGAAAGCGCAATGGTGCGGATCGATATGTCCGAGTTTATGGAAAAGCACTCGGTTGCTCGTCTGATCGGGGCGCCTCCGGGCTATGTCGGTTATGACGAAGGCGGCGTTTTGACCGAAGCCGTGCGGCGCAGACCCTATCAGGTTGTGCTGTTCGACGAGGTCGAAAAGGCGCACCCGGACGTCTTCAACGTGTTGTTGCAGGTTTTGGACGACGGCATTTTGACCGATGGTCAGGGGCGCACTGTCGACTTCAAACAGACGTTGATCATCCTGACGTCAAATTTGGGGTCACAGGCGCTAAGCCAACTGCCAGACGGGGGAGACGCGTCTCAAGCGCGCCGCGACGTGATGGACGCCGTGCGCGCCCATTTCCGGCCTGAATTTCTGAACCGGCTCGATGAGACAATCGTGTTTGACCGCCTGACGCGCGACGACATGGGCGGTATCGTCGATATTCAGCTTAGCCGCCTGATAAAGCGTCTGAGCAAGCAAAACATCAGCCTCGAAATGGATGATGCGGCGAAGACCTGGCTTGCGGATGAAGGTTATGATCCGGTATTTGGCGCCCGTCCATTGAAGCGGGTGATGCAACGTGCGCTCCAAGACCAACTTGCGGAAATGCTGCTGTCCGGCGACATCGGTGATGGCGACACAGTCGCGGTGTCGGCGGGCGCAGGCGGACTTCTTGTCGGGGATCGCGTGTCCACGTTAAACCGCCAACCACCCAGCGATGAAGTGGTTCACTAAAACACAAAAGCCTCCCGCGTTTTCATCGTGGGAGGCTGCTTTGCCCAAGTTGGAATTGTTAAGCCTCGGGGCCCAAAGCCCCGGCCGGTCTGTCAAAGGCCTGGTTTCAGGCTACGCCACCGGCCGAACCTTCGGAAACAATCACATGCACCATCGGCATCGTTGTTTTACTGTTTGCCCCGCTTAAATCGACCATCACTTCGGTGATGTCAGAAAGGCCTTCCGGCATGCCCATGCTTTGCGGTGAGATGATACCGCCGTCGGTGTCACACTGCTTTGCGTATAGACAAGCCGGCACGGTTCGCTCTCCTTTTTATAGACCCCGATGAACCACATTGACATGGTTCGCTCGCGCGTCTCCCTCTCCATACAGACTTTGCGGGTGGCGCCAACGACCACATCCATTTCGGCCACTGGCACGGACATTCCCATCGGTCATCCCACTGCCTGAACATGGCGGGACCGGTCGACATGTTCCAAACCGCATCCGCCGGTGCGTCGAAGTCTCGTCTGACTTTGACCAATTTTGCTGGTCAGCCATCTTTCGTATCCTTCAAGTAGTTTAATAAAATACCCATCATGTCGAAACGGGCCTTCCAGATATGGCGCTATTGGTCGGTCCAACTTGCCACGATCTCAAAAGGCTAAGTATTTAATGCGCCGGGGTGGACCCGCGCCGCTCTGAACTGGCTCGCCATTTTCGCATCTGTTGTCGTGGGGTAGCTTGTCCAGACTTGTTGGTTTGCAGTCGTTTTCGCGGCCCCTTTGGCCAAATCCTAGGGGGCCGGCGACAAAGCCGAACACGCCAAGGCCCCATCCCTTTGCGCCACCGGCTGGTAAAAGAGAGCCCTTCAGCGCGGCTTCCGGATCCGTCGTCGGATTGCCGTCAGCATCAACAGCCCAACCTTCGGGAATGGTCTGCCCGGCCTCCTTTGCCATATTCACAGCCCCCAAAGTCACGACGGCTGCGGCCTGATCAATGGCAACGCCGCCGACGCCATTCGGTACAGCAAAGGCAATAGGGTGTGTTCCGATCACCCGCTTGGACCCACCCACAGGCGCAATAATGGGGCTGGCATTGGTTACACCAAGCGCGATTAATCCAGCCGAAGCGGCTCGTTCTGTAAACCAACCCAGCGCTGTGCAGGTATGCGACCGTCCAATGTTCACGCTGACAATCCCGGTCTCGTGCGCAACCTAAACGGCTTGCGAGAACGCCGCGTCAAACGTTACCTGTGCAAAACCGTGGTCCGCGAGCCCCTTCAGAACTGACAAACGCACCACATTGATCTTTGGCGTGGCCCGCCTGTTGATCCGTCCGGTTTTAAGCTGGCGGCAATAGCTCTCAAGATAATACAGCCCACAAATCCGGTTCCCGCGCGCTTCGGCCCAGGCAATGGCATCCGCCATGATCGTGGCTGTATTTTCGCTCGCGCCATGGCGCGAGCACAGCATCCTTTGAGACGCGCTCAATCTCTTGAATTGATATTTCGGCCATAGGGCAGGCATCCTTCGATGCAGCCGGGCCAATCTAGGCACCCACGCGAGCCCCGCAACCGGGATTTCATCCCCGGCGTTCGCGCAAAGCCCCGCCGCTTCGCTCGGTAATCTCCGCTGCAGCATGCGTCACAGCCGCGCCCAACTCAGAAATCCGCGATGGATCAAACCGGATGCTTGGTCCCGAGATCGAAACCCCCGCGCAGGGATTGCCGTATTCATCGAAAATCGCGCTGCCGATACAGGACATCCCGTCGTGCCGCTCCTCGTGATCAAAAGACCAGCCACGTGCGCGGATCTCAGCCAGGTCCTCGAACAACTCGACCGGAGTGGTATGCGTATTGACTGTAAACCGCTCAAGCCCGGCTTTAATCAAAAGTTGTCGCACCTCATCTTCCGGTAACTCTGCCAAGATCGCTTTGCCGGTTCCGGAGGCATGCATGGCGGTCCGCGTGCTTGGCGGGAAGAAAGCGCGGATCGGATTCTGCGTCTCGATCTGCCCGATAAACACGACTTCAGCCGCTTGTGGCACTGCAAGGTTTGCCGTCTCGCCGGTCTGCTCCATTAATAGCTGCATAACGGGGCGCCCGATTTCCGCCAGATCGCGTCGCTTCAGAAACGATGATCCCGTGCGAAACGCCTCGATTCCGATCAACCAATCCTGTCGGTCTTCGTCAAAGGTCACGAACCCGCGTTTTTGCAATGTCGTCAAAATCCGGTGCGTCGTCGCTGTGGGAACGCCCACCGCGAGCGACAAATCCGTTAGCGTCATCCGATCAGCGCGCGCTATGGCGCTTAACACACCCAAGGCGCGGTCCAGCGACTGAAGCGTCCCCGCACTGCTTTCAGTAAACTGCGACCTTGGCCGGCCGCGTTGTCGTTTTTGCTGCTGCATTGTTACGAATCCCTGCTGAAACTTTTCACCGCACAAAGATATTAAAATGGAAAATATTTTCAATGGTATTTATAGGGTTAAAAATGGAAAACTAAAATCTTTTATAAACAAACACTTAATATATAAACTCTTTTTTTGGAAAGGTTTTTCAAGAAAATTGTACTCGTTGCAAAGCCTGTTAGATTGAGTTCAGCGAATCGGAGAATCCTGCGATGTCAGATCAAATCCCACTCTTTATCCCCGGCCCAACCAACATTCCTGATCGCCTGTTGTCGGCCATGCATGTTCAGACGCGCGATCACCGCTCTCCAGATTTTGTGGAAACATTCGCGCCGGTTCTTGAGGACACCAAGAAAGTGTTCCGGACCACGGACGGCAAGGTCATCACCTTTCCATCAAGTGGCACCGGCGGCTGGGAAGCGGCGGTAACCAACACGCTTAGCCCCGGCGACAAAGTGCTCGTCGCACGTTACGGCATGTTCAGCCATCGCTGGATCGACCTCTGCCAGCGCCATGGCCTCGACGTTCAGATCATCGAATGCCCTTGGGGCAGTGGCGCACCGGCTGACAAGTTCGAAGCCGCCCTTGCTGCCGATACAGCTCACGAGATCAAAGCGGTCCTCGTCACTCACAACGAAACAGCGACCGGCGTTAAGTCCGACATCGCCGGTGTGCGTGGTGCAATGACCGCCGCCAGCCACCCCGCACTTTTGTTCGTCGACTGCGTCAGCTCGCTGGCCTCGATGGATTTCCGCATGGACGAATGGGGCGTCGATATCGCAGTCTCCGGCTCGCAAAAAGGCTTCATGCTGGCAACTGGCATGGCGATCCTTTGCGTCAGGCCTAAAGCGCTTGCCGCAATGGAAACCGCGAAATTGCCGCGCACGTTCTTTGATTTCCGGGACATGATGAACGCAAACGCCTCGGGCGGATTCCCCTACACGCCACCGCTTCAGCTGATCTATGGCATGCGTGAAAGCCTTAAGATGCTGTTCGAAGAAGGCCTCGACAACGTCTACGCCCGCCACTTCCGCCTTGCCGAAGGCGTGCGTCAGGCCGTCCACGCATGGGGTCTCGAACTGGTTGCACAATCGCCGGACCTTTATTCTGACACCGTCAGCGCCATCTACGTGCCTGAAGGCTTCGACAGCAACGCGCTGACGTCTCGCGCTTTCGACGCATACGGCGTGTCCTTCGGCATCGGTCTGGGCGAGATGAACGGCAAAGCCTTCCGTATCGGCCACCTTGGCAGCCTGACCGACGTCATGGTCCTTTCTGGCATCGCAACGATTGAAATGGCCATGGCTGACCTAGATTACCCGGTGAAGCTTGGAAGCGGTGTTGCGGCAGCGCAGGAATGCTTCCGCAGCACCCACGTCATCGCAGCCAAAGCCGCGGCATAAGGAACGACACGATGCTGGATTATTCAACAGCCGAAGGTCTCACGATCGAGCATATGCGTGAGGCGCATGAGCGCATCAAGCCCTACATCAATCGCACACCGGTGCTGCAATCGCAGTATCTGAACGATCTCACCGGCGCCGATCTGTTCTTCAAATGCGAGAACTTTCAGGAAGCCGGCGCCTTCAAGGTGCGCGGAGCTTGTAACGCCGTGTTTGGTCTGACCGAAGACCAAGCCAAAAACGGCGTTTGCACCCACTCGTCTGGCAACCATGCGCTGTCACTTAGTTACGCGGCTGGCCGTCGCGGCATCTGCTGCAACGTGGTCATGCCACGCACTGCGCCGCAGGCCAAAAAAGACGCGGTGATACGCTACGGTGGCACGATCACCGAATGCGAGCCCTCCACCACATCGCGCGAAGCCACCTTCGCCGATGTGCAGGCCCGCACCGGCGGCGAATTCGTCCATCCCTACAATGACCCGCGCGTCATCGCAGGGCAGGCGACCTGTTCGGCGGAGCTGCTGGAACAAACGGATGGCCTCGACGCTGTTGTCGCCCCGATCGGTGGCGGCGGTATGATCTCGGGTACCTGCCTTACCATCTCGAACCTTGCGCCCGACATCAAAATCTACGCCGCCGAGCCTGAACAGGCCGACGACGCCTACCGGTCCTTCAAGTCGGGTCACATCATCGCTGACGACGCACCGGTCACCATCGCCGATGGTCTCAAGGTTCCGCTGAGGGAAAATACCTGGCACTTCGTGTCGCGCTTTGTAACCGACATCCACACCGCGTCCGAGCAAGAGATCATCGACGCGATGAAGATCACGTGGAAATACCTGCGGATCGTCATGGAACCAAGCTGCGCCGTGCCGTTGGCTACGATCCTGAAAAACCGGGATGTGTTCAAAGGCAAGCGCGTCGGGGTCATCGTCACCGGAGGCAATGTCGATCTTGACAAACTGCCGTGGCTCTGACCCCAGAAATCTAGAACACTGTGCGGCCCCCCGTGCGCCAAGACAGCCCTTGAAGGAGCAAAGCAAATGAACAAAGCGATTAATGTCGACAGTTACGAAGTTGGCTATGACATCCCTGCTTTCCTTGGCATGAACGAGGCTGACATTCAGACACCCTCGCTGGTCCTCGATCTCGATGCCCTCGAGCGGAATATCAAAAAGATGGGCGACTGGGCGAAAGAGCACGGCATGCGCCACCGCGTGCACGGCAAAATGCACAAATCTGTCGACGTGGCCCTGCTTCAGGAAAGCCTTGGCGGGTCGTGCGGCGTCTGTTGCCAAAAAGTTTCGGAAGCCGAGGTTTTCGCCCGCGGCGGCATCAAAGACGTCCTGGTTTCGAACCAGGTCCGTCAGCCAGAAAAGATCGACCGTCTGGCTCGCATACCAAAGCTCGGCGCACGCACAATCTGCTGCGTGGACGACCTTGAAAACGTCGCTGACTTGTCCGCAGCAGCCACACGTCACGGCACACAGATCGAATGCCTCGTGGAGATCGACTGCGGCGCAGGCCGTTGCGGTGTGACCACAACATCAGCCGTCGTCGAGATTGCCAAAGCCATCGACGCCGCTGACGGTCTCAAGTTCGCTGGCATCCAAGCCTACCAAGGTGCGATGCAGCACATGGACAGCTATGAAGATCGCAAAGCCAAGATCGCCATTGCCGTCGCGCAGGTAAAAGACGCGGTGGATACGCTAAAGGCGGATGGCATCGAATGCGATATCGTTGGCGGTGGCGGCACCGGGTCCTACTACTTTGAAGGCACCTCCGGCGTTTTCAACGAACTCCAGTGTGGCTCTTACGCGTTCATGGACGCTGACTATGGCCGCATTCTGGACGAGAACGACAACCGCATCGACCAGGGCGAATGGCAGAACGCGCTGTTCATTCTTACCTCTGTTATGAGCCACGCCAAATCTGACAAAGCCATCGTAGACGCGGGCCTCAAAGCCCAATCCGTCGACAGTGGCCTGCCAACGATCTTTGGTCGCACAGACGTCGCATACGTCAAATGCTCGGACGAGCACGGCATTGTCGCCGACCCGGACGGTGTTCTTAAAGTAAACGACAAGCTGAAGCTGGTCCCTGGCCACTGTGATCCGACCTGCAATGTGCACGACTGGTACGTCGGCGTGCGCAACGGCAAGGTTGAAACCCTTTGGCCCGTCTCGGCACGCGGCAAGGCGTACTAAGCTCCGCCAGCCGGCAAACCACAGGGGCGCCTCTTACAGGGCGCCCTTTGAAGCCACACCGCACAGATGGACCCTAGGAACATGACTGACACTCAGAACGAAGGCCTGCTTATCGTAGGCGAAGACCTTTGCGAGAAACTTGTCGGGCGCTCGGACGCTTTTGAAGCAGTCGAGGCCGTCTTCAGTGCAATGGCCCGTGGCGATGCGTACAACTTTCCGGTCATACGCGAAGCTATCGGCTATGCGGACGCGCTTTACGGCTTCAAGTCCGGCTTTGATCGCGCAGGAAAGGTGCTCGGGCTTAAATCTGGTGGTTTCTGGCCGGGCAACATGGCGAAAGGCCTCACCAACCACCAGTCAACTGTCTTCCTCTTTGACCCCGACACCGGCAAACTCGCCGCCCTCGTGGGTGGCAACTACCTCACGGCAGTCCGTACAGCCGCCTCCTCGTCCGTCTCCATTTCCCATCTTGCACGCAAAGACTGCAAAGTCCTCGGCATGGTCGGCGCAGGCCACCAGTCGCATTTCCAATTGCGTGCAGCGGCCGAACAGCGCGACTTTGAGAAAGTCGTCGCATGGAACCCGCACGAGGACATGCTTGCCCGGTTGGGCGAAACCGCAAAAGAACTTGGCCTCGACTTCGAAGCGGTGACCCAGCAAGAGCTTGGCGCAAAGTCTGACGTGATCATCACAATCACTTCGGCGTTTGAGCCACTACTGATGAAGGACTGGATCAAGCCTGGCACCCACATCGCCTGCATGGGCACCGACACCAAAGGCAAGATGGAAGTCGACGCAGCCCTTGTCGCCTCGGCCACCGTCTTTACCGATGAGGTCGCGCAATCCATCTCCATTGGCGAAGCGCAACACGCCATTGCCTCGGGTGCGATCACCGAAAGTCAGATTATCCCGATCGGCAAAGTGATCAACAAAGACCATGCGGGCCGCACAAGCGACGCAGAAGTCACATTGTTCGACGGGACCGGCGTTGGCCTTCAGGACCTTGCGGTCGCGTCGGTCGCGGCTCGTCTTGCATCCGAGAGCGGGCAGGCGACACGCGTCGCTCTCTAAACACCGTAAAACAAAATGAGCCGGCCGGGCGGGACTGGACGGCGGTGCACGTGCTGGTGGTGCTCTT